>JBAPWU010000131.1:0-12636 GCA_049283855.1 Kineosporiaceae bacterium | reverse complement strand
GCTCGGCCTGGCCCGCGCGACCGGCGCACCGCAGCGGCCCGCCGGTGGCCTGCTCCAGCGCACTCTGGTCACGGCCTACAGCGGACGGCGGAAGCTCACCAGGTCATGACCGGGACCGTCGTAGTCGGCCACTGGCCCCTTCACGGCGAAGCCCATCGCGCGGTGGAAGGCGATCGAGGCCGTGTTGCCCGGCGAGGTGACCGCGCAGACCACCTGAGCGCCCGCCGTCCGGGCCGCCGCGAAGAAGGTCTCGTAGAGCAGCCGGCCCAGACCGCTGCCACGCTCGGACGGCGCGATCCCGACGAAGTGGATGTAGGCCTCCTCCGGCAGGGAGGGCGAGGCGAACCCGATCAGGAACCCGCGCAGCCCGCTGGCGCCCTCAACGCCGTCCGCGCCTGGGGCGACCAGGCTGCTGGTGTGGAAGTGGTCCAGGAACAGCCGGGGCAGCAGGGCCAGCATCGGCCGGCCCCACCAGACGTCCACCACGGCGGCGATCGGGTCGTAGTCCTCGGGCCGCGCGATGCGCAGGCCGTCCGGCAGCGTCGTGTACTCCACCGCGGCATCCTGGCAGTCCGGCGGCGCCCGAGCCGGGCGTTCTGGTTCGACCTCGCCCCCGCCGCACGCGTACACTCCTCGCGGTGGTTGCCAACCGCCATACTCTCCCCTGCCCGGCGGGCAGGACGGTACGGCGGTAGTGACCTCACAGGGCAGTGGCGCAACTGGCAGCGCTCCGGTCTCCAAAACCGGCGGTTGGGGGTTCGAGTCCCTCCTGCCCTGCGATTCACCGTCACGGCGTCCGTCGTGACGGGGCAGGTCGGCCGGCACGAGCGGGCCGTGCCAGACCAGTAACCATCTCCAGACCGGGTGAGAGCGTGACGACCAGCACCAGAGCCAGCGCGGAGCAGAAGCCCAGGCCGCGCCGTCGGGGCGGAATGCGGCTGTTCCTGCGCCAGGTCGTCGCCGAGCTGAAGAAGGTGGTCCGGCCGACCCGCAACGAGTTGCTGACCTACACCTGGGTCGTTCTGGTGTTCGTTCTCGCGGTGATGGCGTTCGTCTCCGTGCTGGACTACGGCTTCGGCAAGCTCGTCCTGTGGGGCTTCAGCGGCTGAGCGCCGCACGGCCGGCCCGCGCCGTCCGCCGCACCAGCCCGGTTGTACACCGTCAAGGAGTAAGGAACAGCGTGTCCGAACAGATGTCGCACCTCGAGGTCGAGTCCACGCATGACGAGGAACTCGCCGAGCACTCCGTCGAGCCTGCCGAGGTCGAGCAGGCCACCGAGGTCGACGATGCCACCGAGGTCGAGGAGGTCATCGAGGCCGGGACGGCGGACGAGGCCGACCAGGTCCTCGACGCCGGGGTCACTGAGGCCGACGAGGCCGACCAGGTCGTCGACACCGAGACCGACCCGGTCGCCGAGGCCACAGAGGTCACCGAGGCCGTCGGCACCGGTGCCGTTGCGGGCGTCGACGAGGACGGCGACGTGGTCGATCCCGTCGTCGCGTTCAAGGCGGAGCTGCGCCGCGCCCCGGGCGACTGGTACGTGATCCACTCCTACGCCGGGTACGAGAACCGGGTCAAGGCGAACCTGGAGAACCGGATCACCAGCCTCAACATGGAGGACTACATCTTCCAGGTCGAGGTGCCCATGGAAGAGGTCACCGAGATCAAGAACGGCCAGCGCAAGCTGGTCCGCCGGGTCCGCATCCCCGGGTACGTGCTGGTCCGGATCGACCTGACCGACGAGTCCTGGGGCGCCGTCCGGCACACCCCCGGCGTGACCGGGTTCGTCGGGCACACCCACCAGCCGGTGCCGCTGAGCCTGGACGAGGTCTTCTCCATGCTCGCCCCGACCCTGCAGAAGATGGACGGCGCCAAGCCGGCCAAGGCCGAGGTCAAGGTCGTCGACTTCGAGGTCGGCGAGTCGGTGACCGTGATGGAGGGTCCGTTCGAGACCCTTCCGGCCACGATCTCGGAGATCAACCCCGACGCCCAGAAGCTCAAGGTGCTGGTCTCCATCTTCGGCCGGGAGACCCCGGTCGAGCTGTCGTTCCACCAGGTGGCCAAGATCTGAGCCACCTGCTCAGGTCGGCCGTTCAACGTAAGGACCCGGAGAATGCCCCCCAAGAAGAAGAAGGTCTCGGCTCTCATCAAGCTGCAGATCAACGCCGGTGCAGCGACGCCGGCGCCGCCGATCGGCCCTGCCCTGGGTCAGCACGGCGTGAACATCATGGAGTTCTGCAAGGCCTACAACGCGCAGACCGAAGGCCAGCGCGGCTCGGTGATCCCGGTGGAGATCACGGTCTACGAGGACCGTTCCTTCACCTTCATCACCAAGACCCCGCCCGCGTCGGAGCTGATCAAGAAGGCTGCCGGCGTGCCCAAGGGTTCCGGCGAGCCGCACACCAAGAAGGTCGGCAAGCTCACCCAGGCCCAGGTCCGGGAGATCGCGCAGACCAAGTTGGAAGACCTCAACGCCAACGATGTCGACCAGGCCGCCAAGATCATCGCGGGCACCGCTCGATCGATGGGCATCACGGTCGAAGGCTGAGTTCCACCCATCCATCTGTGGCAGGGCCGAGCGCGGTCCGTCAACCACGACTCCGCAAAGGGAGAAGCACCATGAAGCGCAGCAAGTCCTACCGGGCGGCGGCCGAGAAGGTCGACCGCGACCGGATGTACCCCCCGCTCGAGGCCATCAAGCTGGCCAAGGCGACGTCGACCACGAAGTACGACGCCACCGTCGAGGTCGCCTTCCGGCTCGGGGTCGACCCCCGCAAGGCCGACCAGATGGTGCGCGGCACCGTCAACCTGCCGCACGGCACCGGCAAGACCGCCCGGGTCCTGGTCTTCGCCACCGGTGAGCGTGCCGCTCAGGCCGAGGCCGCAGGCGCCGACTATGTCGGGTCCGACGATCTGCTCGAGAAGATCCAGGGCGGCTGGCTCGACTTCGACGCCGTCGTGGCCACGCCCGACCTGATGGGCAAGGTCGGCCGCCTGGGCAAGGTGCTCGGTCCCCGTGGCCTGATGCCGAACCCGAAGACCGGCACGGTGACCATGGACGTCGCCAAGGCCGTCGAGGAGATCAAGGGCGGCAAGATCGAGTTCCGGGTCGACAAGCACGCCAACCTGCACTTCATCATCGGGAAGGTGTCCTTCAGCGAGACCGCGCTGGTGGAGAACTACGCCGCGGCGCTCGAGGAGGTGCTGCGGCTCAAGCCCTCGACCGCCAAGGGCCGCTACCTGCAGAAGGGCACCATCGCCACCACGGTGGGCCCCGGCATCCCGGTCGACGTGAACAAGACCCGCAACCTCGATTCCGAGGACGCCGCCGAGGCCTGACCGTCGCGCCACACCCGCTCATGCTCCGCAGGTGTACCTGTTCCGGGCCGAAACCGCCCCGAACGCGGACACCCGCGGAGCATGAGCCGTTGGTGGGCCGACCGATTTGGACCCTCCGGTGTGCTCGCGTACGCTGCCTGTTGCCGAAGACCGCCGGTCATCACCCCGCCAGGGGAGATCGAAGGTCCCGCTGAGGCGGGCGACCTGCGCAGGTGTGAACGAGCCGAACGTGCATCGCCCCAGGCGATCGCGCCACCGCCCCGTGCGCCCCTGCGCCGGGGCGTTCCTGTTCTCCGCGGTACCTGGACCAGACCGGCACCCTGCCCGGAAGGAGTGCCATGGCCAGGCCCGACAAGGCCGCAACGGTGGCCGAGATGACGGACAAGTTCCGTGCGTCGAACGCCGCCGTGCTGACCGAGTACCGCGGGCTCACCGTGGCGCAGCTGAGCGAGCTCCGCAAGAGCATCGGCGGCCACGCCACGTACGCCGTGGTGAAGAACACGCTGACCGCCATCGCGGCCAAGGAAGCGGGCGTCTCCGCCTTCGACGGCCACCTCAGCGGTCCCACTGCCGTCGCCTTCGTCACTGGTGATCCGGTCGAGGCGGCCAAGGGCCTGCGTGACTTCGCCAAGTCCAACCCCGCCCTGGTGATCAAGGGCGGGCTCCTCGACGGCCGTGCACTGTCGGCCGACGAGGTTCGCAAGCTCGCCGACCTGGAGTCGCGCGAGGTCCTGCTGGCCAAGCTGGCCGGCGCCATGAAGGCCTCGCTCACGCAGGCCGTCTACCTGTTCGCCGCCCCCCTGTCGCAGGCCGCCCGTGTACTGGACGCCCTGCGCCTGAAGGTCGCGGAGAACGCACCAGAGGTACCTGCCGAGGACTCGACCGTCACCGAGGCCCCGGCCGCGGCTGCGGACGACGCCGAGGCTGCCCCCGCCGCAGAAGCACCCGCCGACGCGGAGACGACCGAGGGCTGATCCGCCCGCCCACCCCCCGCGCGGGCGGGCTCGCACCCCGGGCAGCCGCTCGGTCGACAACCCCGCGTGAACGACACGGAAGGACACGCCAACCATGGCGAAGCTCAGCACCGACGACCTGCTCGACGCGTTCAAGGAGATGACGCTGATCGAGCTGTCGGAGTTCGTGAAGAAGTTCGAGGACACCTTCGAGGTCACCGCTGCCGCTCCGGTGGCCGTGGCTGCCGTGGGCGCCGGCGGCGGCGCCGCCGTCGCCGAGGTGGCCGAGGAGAAGGACGAGTTCGACGTCATCCTCGAGGCTGCCGGCGACAAGAAGATCCAGGTCATCAAGGAGGTGCGCGCCCTGGTGTCCTCGCTCGGCCTGAAGGAGGCCAAGGACCTCGTGGACGGCGCGCCGAAGGCGGTTCTGGAGAAGGTCAACAAGGAGGCGGCCGAGAAGGCCAAGGCGGCCCTCGAGGGCGCCGGCGCCACCGTCTCGGTCAAGTGACCCTCACCTGACCTGGCGCCGTCCGATCGGGCGGCGTGCACGGCATGATCGCCACGAGGGGGCGGTTCCCACCCGGTCAACGGGTCGGAACCGCCCCCTCGTCTCGCATTTTGCGGCGAATGGGGGACAGCGACGCAGGTCACCCGGTTTTTGCAGGGGTGTTCGTCTTGACGGAGCAGTCGGGCGGAGCCATGCTCGAAGGGTCTGGAGAGCATGGCGTGACTGAGCGAGACCACCGGCGCGGCGGAGTGCGGCCCCCGGCGGTCATCTGCTAGCGCCGTTTGGACAACGATCCGAGTCCGGGCTACCCTGCTTTTTTGCGCTCACCAACGACTCACCCGCGGATTTGCCTCGGGGTGTCAGGCGTGCGCCGGTTTCGTTCGCAGGCCCGTGGAAGGACCCCTCTTGGCCGCCTCGAGCACAGTGTCTGGCTCCACCGTCCGCACGGCCACTGGCCGTATCTCCTTCGGCAAGATCCGCGAGCCACTGGAGGTCCCGAACCTCTTGGCTCTACAGACCGAGAGCTTTGACTGGCTTCTCGGCAACGCGAAGTGGCAGGCCCGCGTCGCCGCCGCCCTGGAACAGGGCCGGCAGGACGTCCCGAGCACCTCGGGACTGGAGGAGATCTTCGAAGAGATCTCGCCGATCGAGGACTACTCGGGATCGATGTCCCTGTCGTTCCGTGATCACCGGTTCGAACCGCCCAAGTACTCGATCGACGAGTGCAAGGAGCGGGACATGACCTACTCGGCGCCGCTGTTCGTCACCGCCGAGTTCATGAACACCACCACCGGCGAGATCAAGAGCCAGACGGTGTTCATGGGTGACTTCCCGCTGATGACCGATCGCGGCACCTTCGTGATCAACGGCACCGAGCGGGTCGTCGTCTCCCAGTTGGTCCGCTCCCCGGGTGTCTACTTCGAGCGGACCGCCGACAAGACCTCGGACAAGGACGTCTACACCTCCAAGATCATCCCGTCCCGGGGGGCCTGGCTCGAGTTCGAGATCGACAAGCGCGACATGGTCGGCGTCCGCATCGACCGCAAGCGCAAGCAGTCGGTCACCGTCCTGCTGAAGGCCCTGGGCTGGAGCGAGGCGCAGATCCTGGAGGAGTTCGGCGACGTCGAGTCGATGCGCGCCACGCTCGAGAAGGACCACACCGCCAGCACCGACGAGGCCCTGCTCGACATCTACCGCAAACTGCGCCCGGGTGAGCCGCCGACCCGTGAGGCCGCGCAGAACCTGCTCGACAACCTGTACTTCAACCCCAAGCGGTACGACCTGGCCAAGGTCGGTCGCTACAAGATCAACAAGAAGCTGGGGCTGGAGCAGCCGCTGGCCTCGGGCAACCTGACCATCGAGGACGTCGTCAAGACGATTCGCTTCCTGGTCACGCTGCACGCGGGCGGCCCGACCATGCCCGGCGTGCGTGACGGGGAGGCGGTCGACCTGCGGGTCGAGGTCGACGACATCGACCACTTCGGCAACCGGCGCCTGCGCACGGTCGGTGAGCTGATCCAGAACCAGGTCCGCACCGGCCTGTCCCGGATGGAGCGCGTCGTCCGCGAGCGGATGACCACGCAGGACGTCGAGGCGATCACGCCGCAGACCCTGATCAACATTCGCCCGGTCGTGGCGTCCATCAAGGAGTTCTTCGGCACCAGCCAGCTGTCGCAGTTCATGGACCAGACCAACCCGCTCGCCGGTCTGACCCACAAGCGCCGCCTGTCGGCGCTCGGCCCCGGCGGCCTGTCCCGCGAGCGGGCCGGCTTCGAGGTCCGCGACGTGCACACCTCGCACTACGGCCGGATGTGCCCGATCGAGACGCCGGAGGGCCCGAACATCGGCCTGATCGGGTCGCTGGCCAGCTACGCCCGGATCAACCCGTTCGGCTTCGTCGAGACCCCGTACCGCAAGGTCGAGAACGGCCTGGTGAGCGACGAGGTCGCCTACCTGACCGCCGACGAGGAGGACGAGTTCGTCATCGCCCAGGCCAACACCCCGCTGGCCGAGGACGGGCGGTTCGCCGAGGAGCGCGTGCTGGTGCGGGCCAAGGCCGGTGAGGTCGAGTTCGTGCCGGCCGCCGACGTCGACTACATGGACGTCTCGGCGCGCCAGATGGTCTCGGTCGCGACCGCGATGATCCCGTTCCTCGAGCACGACGACGCCAACCGCGCCCTGATGGGCTCGAACATGCAGCGGCAGGCCGTGCCGCTGGTGATGGCCGAGGCGCCACTGGTCGGCACCGGGATGGAGTTCCGGGCGGCGGTGGACGCCGGCGACGTGGTGGTGGCCACCCTGCCCGGCGTGGTGACCGAGGTGTCCGCGGACGCCGTCAGCGTGATGAACGACGACGGCACCCACACCACCTACCGGATCGCCAAGTTCCGCCGGTCCAACCAGGGCACCTCCTACAACCAGCGGGTGCTGGTCGACGAGGGGGCGCGGGTGGAGGTCGGCACGCCGATCGCCGACGGTCCCTCGACCGACAAGGGCGAGATGGCCCTGGGCAAGAACCTGCTGGTCGCGTTCATGTCCTGGGAGGGACACAACTACGAGGACGCGATCATCCTCTCCCAGCGCCTGGTGCAGGACGACATCCTCTCCTCGATCCACATCGAGGAGCACGAGGTCGACGCCCGCGACACCAAGCTGGGCCCGGAGGAGATCACCCGGGACATCCCGAACGTCGCCGAGGAGGTCCTCGCCGACCTCGACGAGCGGGGGATCATCCGGATCGGCGCCGAGGTCGTGCCCGGTGACATCCTGGTCGGCAAGGTCACGCCCAAGGGCGAGACCGAGCTGACCCCCGAGGAGCGGCTGCTGCGCGCGATCTTCGGTGAGAAGGCCCGGGAGGTCCGGGACACCTCGCTGAAGGTTCCGCACGGCGAGACCGGCACCGTGATCGGGGTCAAGGTCTTCGACCGCGACGAGGGCGATGAGCTGCCCCCCGGCGTCAACCAGCTGGTCCGGGTCTACGTCGCGCAGAAGCGCAAGATCACGGACGGCGACAAGCTGGCCGGCCGGCACGGCAACAAGGGCGTCATCTCCAAGATCCTCCCCGTGGAGGACATGCCGTTCCTCGAGGACGGCACCGCGGTCGACGTCGTGCTCAACCCGCTCGGCGTGCCGAGCCGGATGAACGTCGGTCAGGTGCTGGAGACCCACCTCGGGTGGGTCGCCTCACGCGGCTGGAACGTCGAGGGGAGCCCGGCCTGGGCCAAGGGACTGCCGGCCGAGAAGCTGCAGGCACCTCCCGGTACCCGGGTCGCCTCGCCGGTCTTCGACGGGGTGCGCGAGAGCGAGATCGTGGGTCTGCTCGACTCCTCGACCAAGACCCGTGACGGCGTCCGGCTGGTCGACGGCACCGGGAAGGCGCGGTTGTTCGACGGCCGCACCGGGGAGCCGTTCCCCGAACCGGTGTCCGTGGGCTACATGTACATCCTCAAGCTGCACCACCTGGTGGATGACAAGATCCACGCCCGCTCGACCGGCCCGTACTCGATGATCACTCAGCAGCCGCTCGGTGGCAAGGCGCAGTTCGGCGGTCAGCGCTTCGGCGAGATGGAGGTGTGGGCCCTGGAGGCCTACGGCGCCGCCTATGCGCTGCAGGAACTGCTGACCATCAAGTCGGACGACGTGCTGGGCCGGGTCAAGGTCTACGAGGCGATCGTCAAGGGCGAGAACATCCCTGAGCCCGGCATCCCCGAGTCGTTCAAGGTGCTGATCAAGGAAATGCAGTCGCTGTGCCTGAACGTCGAGGTGCTCTCCAGCGACGGCATGTCCATCGAGATGCGCGAGACCGACGAGGACGTCTTCCGGGCCGCGGAGGAGCTCGGGATCGACCTGTCCCGTCGCGAGCCCAGCAGCGTCGAAGAGGTCTGACCCTCGGGTCCGACCCAGCGACACCCCCGTACCGACCGCATCAGACAGAGAAAGCAGGAAGCGTCTTGCTGGACGTGAACTTCTTCGACGAACTGCGCATCGGCCTGGCGACGGCCGACGACATCCGCCAGTGGTCCCACGGTGAGGTGAAGAAGCCGGAGACGATCAACTACCGCACCCTGAAGCCGGAGAAGGACGGGCTCTTCTGCGAGAAGATCTTCGGTCCGACCCGGGATTGGGAGTGCTACTGCGGCAAGTACAAGCGGGTGCGCTTCAAGGGCATCATCTGTGAGCGGTGCGGCGTCGAGGTCACTCGGGCCAAGGTCCGCCGGGAGCGGATGGGCCACATCGAGCTGGCCGCTCCGGTCACCCACATCTGGTACTTCAAGGGTGTTCCGAGCCGGCTCGGGTACCTGCTCGACCTGGCGCCGAAGGACCTGGAGAAGGTCATCTACTTCGCCGCGTACATGATCACTCTGGTGGACGACGAGGCGCGTCACCGCGACCTGCCCTCGCTCGAGGCGCAGATCGAGGTGGAGAAGAAGGAGATCGAGAACCGGCGCGACTCCGACATCGACACCCGCGCCAAGCGGCTCGAGGGTGACCTGGCCGAGCTCGAGGCGCAGGGCGCCAAGGGCGACGTGCGGCGCAAGGTCAAGGAGTCGGCCGAGCGCGAGATGGCGCAGCTGCGCAAGCGGGCCGACGCCGACGTCGACCGGCTGCAGCAGGTCTGGGACCGGTTCAAGGGTCTGAAGGTGCAGGACCTCGAGGGCGACGAGCTGCTCTACCGCGAGATGCGCGAGCGGTTCGGCATGTACTTCGAGGGGGGCATGGGCGCGGCCGCGATCCAGAAGCGGCTGGAGTCCTTCGACCTGACCGCCGAGGCGGCCAGCCTGCGCGAGACGATCCGGGTGGGCAAGGGCCAGCGCAAGACCCGCGCCCTGAAGCGGCTCAAGGTGGTCTCCGCCTTCCTGACCACCCGCAACTCGCCCAACGGCATGGTGCTCGACTGCGTGCCGGTGATCCCGCCGGACCTGCGCCCGATGGTGCAGCTGGACGGCGGCCGGTTCGCGACCAGCGACCTGAACGACCTGTACCGGCGTGTGATCAACCGGAACAACCGCCTGAAGCGGCTGCTCGACCTCGGGGCGCCGGAGATCATCGTGAACAACGAGAAGCGGATGCTGCAGGAGGCCGTCGACGCGCTGTTCGACAACGGCCGCCGTGGCCGTCCGGTGACCGGCCCGGGCAACCGTCCGCTGAAGTCGCTCTCCGACATGCTCAAGGGCAAGCAGGGCCGGTTCCGTCAGAACCTGCTCGGCAAGCGGGTGGACTACTCCGGCCGTTCGGTTATCGTCGTCGGCCCGCAGCTCAAGCTGCACCAGTGCGGTCTGCCCAAGCAGATGGCGCTGGAGCTGTTCAAGCCCTTCGTGATGAAGCGCCTGGTCGACCTGAACCACGCGCAGAACATCAAGTCGGCCAAGCGCATGGTCGAGCGCGCCCGCCCGGTCGTGTGGGACGTGCTGGAGGAGGTCATCTCCGAGCACCCGGTGATGCTCAACCGGGCGCCCACCCTGCACCGTCTGGGCATCCAGGCCTTCGAGCCGCAGCTGGTCGAGGGCAAGGCGATCCAGATCCACCCGCTGGTCTGCACCGCGTTCAACGCCGACTTCGACGGCGACCAGATGGCGGTGCACCTGCCGCTGTCGGCCGAGGCCCAGGCCGAGGCACGGATCCTGATGCTGTCCAGCAACAACATCCTCAAGCCTGCGGACGGCCGTCCGGTGACCATGCCCACCCAGGACATGATCATCGGTCTCTACCACCTGACCCTGTCCGCCGATGCCCACCTGGGCGAGGGCCGGGCCTTCAGCTCGGTGGCCGAGGCGATCATGGCGATGGATGCGCGCGAGCTGGACATCCAGGCCACGATCAGGATCCGCTTCCCGGACATCGTGCCGCCGATCGGCTGGGAGGCTCCCGAGGGCTGGCAGCCGGGTGACCCGGTCACCCTGGAGACCACTCTGGGCCGGGCCCTGTTCAACCAGACCCTGCCCGTCGACTACGCCTTCGTGGACGCCGAGGTCGACAAGAAGGTGCTCTCGGCGATCGTCAACGACCTGGCCGAGCGCTACCCCAAGGTCCAGGTCGCGGCCACCCTGGATGCGTTGAAGGAGACCGGCTTCCACTGGGCGACCCGCTCCGGGGTCACGGTGTCGATCTCGGACGTGGTCACTCCGCCCCGCAAGCAGGAGATCCTCGACCGCTACGAGATCAAGGCGGCCAAGGTCCAGGGCCAGTACGAGCGAGGCCTGATCACCGACGACGAGCGTCGCCAGGAGCTCATCGAGATCTGGACCCAGGCCACCAACGAGGTCGCCAAGGAGATGGAGGCCAACCTGCCGAAGACCAACTCCGTCTACCGGATGGTCTCCTCCGGCGCTCGTGGCAACTGGATGCAGATGCGTCAGATCGCCGGCATGCGTGGTCTGGTGGCCAACCCCAAGGGCGAGATCATCCCGCGCCCGATCAAGGCCAACTTCCGTGAGGGCCTGACCGTGCTGGAGTTCTTCATCTCCACCCACGGTGCGCGAAAGGGCCTGGCCGACACCGCATTGCGGACGGCGGACTCGGGGTACCTGACCCGCCGCCTGGTCGACGTGGCCCAGGACGTGATCGTGCGTGAGGAGGACTGCGGCACCGAGCGTGGCCTGGCCATGCCGATCGCCGTGCAGTCCGCCGGCGGGCTGCGCCGTCACGACGACGTGGAGACGAGCGTGTACGCGCGCTCCTCCGCCGAGGACGTCGTGGTCGACGGCGAGGTCATCGTCCTGGCCGGGACCGACCTGGGCGATGTGATCATCGATGACCTGGTCGCCCGCGGGGTCAGCTCGATCAAGGTGCGCTCCGTGCTCACCTGTGAGTCCAAGGTGGGCACCTGTGCCAAGTGCTACGGGCGTTCGCTCGCCGCGGGCAAGCTGGTGGACATCGGCGAGGCGGTCGGCATCATCGCCGCCCAGTCGATCGGCGAGCCGGGCACCCAGCTGACGATGCGGACCTTCCACACCGGTGGTGTGGCCGGGGACGACATCACCCACGGTCTGCCCCGCGTCCAGGAGCTCTTCGAGGCCCGCACCCCCAAGGGCGTGGCCCCGATCTCCGAGGCCGTCGGGCGGGTCACCATCGAGGACACCGACCGCGCGCGCAAGCTGGTGGTGACCCCGGACGACGGTTCGGAGGAGGTCGCCTACCCGGTGAGCAAGCGGGCCCGGCTGCTGATCACCGACGGTCAGAAGGTCGAGGTGGGTCAGCAGCTGACCCACGGCGCGGTGGACCCGAAGCAGGTGCTGCGCATCCTCGGACCGCGTGCGGTCCAGGTGCACCTGGTCGACGCGGTCCAGGAGGTCTACCGCAGCCAGGGCGTGTCGATCCACGACAAGCACATCGAGGTGATCGTGCGCCAGATGCTCAAGCGGGTCACCATCATCGAGTCCGGCGATGCCGAGCTGCTGCCCGGTGAGCTGGTCGAACGGGGACGCTTCGAGGCGGAGAACCGCCGCGTGGTGGCCGAGGGCGGCACCCCCGCCTCCGGCCGGCCCGAGCTGATGGGCATCACCAAGGCCTCGCTGGCCACCGAGTCGTGGCTGTCGGCGGCCTCCTTCCAGGAGACCACCAGGGTGCTCACCGATGCCGCGATCAACGGCAAGAGCGACCCCCTGCTGGGCCTGAAGGAGAACGTCATCATCGGCAAGCTGATCCCGGCCGGCACCGGTCTGCCCCGGTACCGCAACATCCGGGTGGAGCCGACCGAGGAAGCACGGTCGGCGATGTACGCGATGCCCGGCTACGAAGAGGTCGACTACGGCCACTTCGGTGTCGGCAGCGGCGCAGCGGTGCCGCTGGAGGAGTTCGACCTCGGCCGCTACGACCGCTGATCACCATGCCCTTCCC
>JBAPWU010000130.1:0-2917 GCA_049283855.1 Kineosporiaceae bacterium | reverse complement strand
GCCGAGGGCCGGTCCGGCTCGGGCGGGGACGGCTCGAGCTCGGCGTCGAAGGACACCGGCGGCACGGACAGGATGCGGCGATGGGTGCCGGTGGAACCGGCCGCCGTGCGCGAGGCCAGGCGCAACGCACCGGTCCGCGGGTCCTCCCCGCGCGGACGGCGGGTACGCGCCGGCGCGAGGTCGGCCTGGCGCACCACGTGCACCTCGGGCGGACGGGTCAGCGTCGGCATCCCGATCGGCCGCAGCAGTTCCTCACGCAGCGCGTCGGGCAACTGCACACTGAGCACAGGCAGAGCCACATCGGTCGCCTGAGCCGTCTGGATGGACCGGCTCCCCTTCTCCGCCTGCTCCGCCTGGGCGGCCTGGGCGGCCTGCGCGGCGCGGCGCTGCCGACGGCTGGGCAGGCCGTCGAGCGGGTGGGCGTCCTCGGCGCTCATACCTCGAGCAGCTCGCTCTCCTTGTGCTTGAGCAGGTCGTCGATCGTCTCGACATGGCGCCTGGTCGCCTGCTCCAACTCCTTCTCGGCGCGGCCGACCTCGTCCTCACCGGCCTCGCCGTCCTTCACGATCCGGTCCAGCTCCTCCTTGGCCCGGCGGCGCACGTTGCGCACCGAGACCTTGGCGTCCTCCGCCTTGTGCCGGGCGATCTTGATGTACTCCTTGCGCCGCTCCTCGGTGAGCTGGGGCAGCACGAGCCGGATCACCACGCCGTCGTTGGAGGGGTTGACCCCCAGGTCGGAATCGCGCAAAGCCCGTTCGATCGCGGTCATCGAGCCCCGGTCATAGGGCGAGACCAGCACGACCCGCGCCTCCGGGGTCTGGAACGAGGCCAGCTGCTGCAGCGGGGTGGGGGCACCGTAGTAGTCGACCATGATCTTGCTGAACATCGCCGGATTGGCCCGGCCGGTGCGAATGGCCGCGAAGTCCTCCTTGGCCACGTCGATGGCCTTCTCCATCTTCTCCTCGGCCTCGAGGAGGGTGTCGTCGATCACGGTTGCTCCCTCGGTTCCCTCTGCTGGGTGTGCTGGTCAGCCCGCGGTGACCAGCGTTCCGATCCTCTCACCTCGCACCGCTCGAACGACATTGCCCTCAGCCTCCATCCCGAAAACGATCATGGGCATCGAGTTCTCCATGCACAGGGCGAAGGCTGTGGCGTCGGCCACCTTCAGGCCGCGCGCCAGGGCGTCGCTGTAGGTGATCTCGTCCAGCTTGGTGGCTGTGGGGTCCAGCCGCGGGTCGGCGGTGTAGACGCCGTCCACGCCGTACTTGCCCATCAGGATCACTTCGCACTTGGCCTCCAGCGCACGCTGGGCGGCGACCGTGTCGGTGGAGAAGAAGGGCATCCCGGCGCCGGCGCCGAAGATCACCACCCGGCCCTTCTCCAGGTGCCGGATCGCCCGGCGCGGGATGTACGCCTCGGCCACCTGACCCATGGTGATCGCCGTCTGGACCCGGGTGTCGATGCCTTCCTTCTCCAGGAAGTCCTGCAGGGCCAGGCAGTTCATCACGATGCCGAGCATGCCCATGTAGTCGGCCCGGGCCCGGTCCATGCCCCGCTGCTGGAGCTCGGCTCCGCGGAAGAAGTTGCCGCCCCCGATCACCATGGCGATCTGCACGCCGGAACGCACTGCCTCGGCCACCTCGCGAGCGATCGCGCGGACGACGTCCGGATCGACCCCGACCTTGCCCCCGCCGAAGGCCTCGCCGGAGAGTTTGAGCAGAACCCGCTGGTACTTGAGCCCGCTCGGGCCGGTGTGCCCGTCTGCCGCCTGGTCGCTCACTGCCGCCTGCCTCCTATGCCGCTGGTCACCGTCGGGACGATCTGTTGCGGGCCAGGGAGCAGTCTGCCGCACGTGCGCCCTCACGGGCGACGGCCGTCACCCCGCTGAGCGGGTGACGGCCGTCGACGCGGAAGACCGGACGGGTGTCGTCAGGCGCCGACCTGGAACCGGGCGAAGGCCCTGGCGTGCACCCCGGCCTCGCTCAGCAGCTGCTGGACCGTCTTGGACTGGTCCTTGGCGAACTTCTGCTCGAGCAGCACGGTGTCCTTGAAGAACGCGTCCACCCGACCCTCGACGATCTTGGGTAGGGCTCGCTCGGGCTTGCCCTCCTCGCGTGACTTCTCCTCCGCGATGCGCCGCTCCGCGGCGACCACGTCGGCCGGGACGGCGTCCCGGGTGAGGTAGGCGGGCTTCATCGCCGCGGTGTGCATCGCGACGTCCCTGGCGACCGCCGAATCGGCGTCGACCCCGACCAGGACCCCGATCTGCGGGGGCAGGTCGGGGTTGGTGCGGTGCAGATAGCTGGCCACGTGCGGGGCCTCGAGCCGGGCCACCCGGCGCACCTCGAGCTTCTCCCCGATCGTCCCGGTGGCTGCCGTGATCAGCTCGGCCACCGTCTGCCCTGAGGCGAGGGTGCTGGCGAGCAACGTCGCGACGTCCTCGGCCTTGATCGCCACAGCCTGGTCCAGGATCTCTTGGGCCAGCTGCTGGAAGCTGGCTCCCTTGGCCACGAAGTCGGTCTCGCAGTTGACCTCCACCAGGGTGCCCACGCCGTCGGCGACGTGCGCCGCGACCAGCCCGTTGGAGGCCGACCGGTCCGCGCGCTTCTCGGCAGTGGCCTGGCCCTTGACCCGCAGGAACTCGACCGCCTTGTCCAGGTCGCCGTCGCTCGCCTCGAGCGCCTTCTTGCAGTCCATCATTCCGGCGCCGGTGAGGTCACGCAGCTTCTTGACCTCCGCTGCGCTGATGTTCGCCATCTCGTACTGCTCCTTCGTGGTCAGGACTGGGTAGCGGTCTCGACGGTGGCCTCGACCACCGCGGCCGGGCTCTCGGCGACCTCGACAGCGGCCTCGGCCGGGCCGTCCGGGGTCTCGACCGCCTCGACGGGGGGCGCGACCGCCTCGACGGGGGGCGCGA
>JBAPWU010000129.1:0-8947 GCA_049283855.1 Kineosporiaceae bacterium | reverse complement strand
GCGCGGCCCGGCGCTCGCCGCATCGATGGCGGTGCGGGCCGGCGGGCGCGACATCCTGGCGGACGCCGCCTCGCTGGCGGCTGCCTTCCCCGCCGCCACCGGGCGGGTCGTGGTCTTCGTGCACGGGCTGGTCGAGAGCGACGACTCCTGGTGGACCGGGCCGGCGGAGCAGCCCGGGCAGCGCACCTCCTTCGGGCACCGCCTGGGCGAGGAGTTCGGGATCACCCCGGTCTACCTGCGCTACAACTCCGGCCTGGCGGTGGAGGAGAACGGCCTGGCCCTGGCCCGGCTGCTGGACGGGGTGCACGCCGCCTGGCCCGTGCCGCTGCACCGGATCGATCTGGTGGGGCATTCGATGGGCGGCCTGATCGCCCATCGCGCCGCCCACCTGGGAGCCCAGGCGGCACACGCCTGGGTGGACGCCGCGCGGACGGTGATCGCGCTCGGCACCCCGCACCGGGGCGCCCCCCTGGCCAAGAGCGTGCCGCTCGCCGAGTGGCTGCTCACCCGGTTCACCGTGAGTGCGCCGATGGCGCGGGTGCTGGCCGGTCGCAGCGCCGGGATCCGGGACCTGCACCACGGTGCCCTGCCCGATCCTCTGCTGCCCGGGCACATCCTCTACCGGGCGGTGGCGGCCTCGCTCACCCGCGACCCGGGTCACCCGGCCGGCTGGCTGCTCGGCGACGGCATGGTCCGCCCGGCCAGCGCCCTGGTCGCCGGGAGCGGGGACCGGCTGGGCGGCCTCGGGCACCTGAAACTGCTGAGCCACCCGGACGTCTACGAGCGGCTGCGTGACTGGCTCGCCTGAGACCGGGCGATCAGCGCGTACCCTCGCCTCGCGGACGCCGCGACCGACAGGAGCGCTGGGCCATGAAGGTGATCGCTTCGTACAGCATCAAGGGCGGTGTCGGAAAGACCACCGCCGCCGTGAACCTGGCCTACCTCAGCGCCGCGCAGGGCCGGCGCACCCTGGTCTGGGACCTCGACCCGCAGGGCGCCGCCACCTACCTGTTCCGGGTCATCCCGCGGGTCAAGGGGGGCAGCAGCCGGCTGGTCCGCGGCAAGCGCCCGCTGGAGCTGGCGGTCAAGAACACCAGCTACCCCTGGCTGGACCTGCTGCCCGCCGACTTCAGCTATCGCGCCATGGACCTCGACCTGGCCGGCGCCCAGCCCCGCGCCAAGCGCGCCGGGCGCACCCTGTCGACGTTGCTGGAGGAGCTGGCCGAGGACTACGACGTCGCCTTCCTGGACACCCCGCCGGGAGCATCCCTGGTCTCGGAGAACGTGCTGCACGCCGCCGATCTGGTGCTGGTCCCGCTCATCCCCACGGTGCTGGCGATGCGCACCTACGACCAGCTGCTCGACTTCCTGGCCACGCTGGACAGGGCCCGCCCGACGGTGCACACCTTCTTCTCGATGGTGGACCGGCGCAAGCGCCTGCACCGGGAGATCGTGGACGACGCCACGCGGACGGCCGGCCGGGTCGGCTCCGTCGCCGTGCCGTCCCTGTCCGCGATCGAGCAGATGTCGGTGCACCGGGCACCGCTGCCCAGCTACGCCCCGCTCAGCGCGGCCACCCAGGCCTATCGCGCGTTGTGGTCCGAGCTGACCGCGCGGATGGGCCTCCAGTCGCCGTAGCGGTGCGGGTCGCCGGGAGGGTGCA
Organism: Kineosporiaceae bacterium; assembly: GCA_049283855.1. Taxonomy (GTDB): domain Bacteria; phylum Actinomycetota; class Actinomycetes; order Actinomycetales; family Kineosporiaceae; genus JADJPO01. The sequence goes on along the minus strand of JBAPWU010000129.1, from coordinate 7,284 downwards.
CGGTGACCCAGTCCTCGGTGCCGGCGGCGACCACCGCGTGGACGGCGCGCGCGATCCGCGCACCCCACCTCGACCGGGGGCCGCCGTAGGGCTCCGGATCCTCCGGACCCGTTGCGGGGCAGGCGATGCAGATCGCATCGGAGGAGGTGCCGGTACCCGGCACGCCGGCCTCGATCAGCGCCTGGGTCTTCGCCTCGGTCGCGGTCAGCACGGCGTTGACCAGCGCCGCATCGCTCAACGCCACCGGGACCGTCACCATGATGTTGATGGTTCCGGGCGAATCTCCTTGCGTCACAACGGGTCCCGCAACGGAGGGTTCCACGGCCGCAGCGGACGCCGGCACCGGGAACCCCAGGCCGACCGTGGCCACCGCCTCGACCCCCACGTCGGACGCCTCCCGGAACCGCGAGGCGTCGGCGGCGGTGAGCATCGCCACGCCGTCCCCGGCCAGACCGAGCGAGGCCGCGATCGCACGGGCGTGCGCGACCGGGTCCGGGTGGAAGTACTCCTTGGACACCTGGGCGTTCATCCACCACCCGCGCGGCCCGATCCCCCCGCCCAGGATCGCACTCGACACCGCCCGCCAGCCGGCCGGGAACCGCTGCACCAGAACGGGCCGGCGGGTTCCGTCGTCGTCCGCCCAGGTCTGCGGTCTCATCGGGCCGGCCGCACCGGATGCACCCGCACCCCGGACGGACCCACGTCCACCTCGGCGCTCACCCCGTAGTGCTCGGCCAGGGCCTGGGCGGTGAGCACCCGGGCGGGCTCGCCGGCGGCGACGGCCCGGCCACGGGTGAGCAGCACCAGGCGATCGGCGTACTGACCGGCCAGCACCAGGTCGTGCAGCGTGCTGAGCACGGTCAGGCCCTCCTCCCGGCGCAACCGGTCGACCAGCTCCAGCAGTTGCTGGGCGTGCCCGAGATCGAGGGCCGCGGTCGGCTCGTCCAGCAGCAGCAGCCGCGGCTGCTGGGCCAGGGCCCGGGCCAGCACCGCGCGCTGTCTCTCCCCGCCGGACAGGGTGCGCATCGGCCGGGCGGCCAGACCGACCAGGTCGAGACGGTCGAGGGAGCGCTCGACCGCCTCCCGGTCTGCGCCGCGGGGTGCGGCGAGCAGGGCGCGATAAGGGGTGCGTCCGAGCATCACGTAGTCCCGCACGCCCATCGCCTCGGGGATCAGCGGCACCTGCGGGGCATACCCGATCTGCTGGGCCCGCAGCCGGGCCGGCAGGCCGGCGACGTCCCTGCCGGCGACCCGCACGGTCCCGCGGTAGTCGACCAGCCCCGCGACGGCCCGCAGCAGGGTGGACTTCCCGGCGCCGTTCGGGCCGACCACGGCGGTCCAGCCACCGGCCTCGACCCCCAGGCTGACGCCGTGGAGCACCTGCACCCGGCCGAGCGCCACCCCGACGCCCTCGACCTCGAGCAGGGTCACGGAGACCCGCCGCCCCCCAGCCGCAGCAGGGCGGCGAAGAACGGCGCCCCGACGAACGCCGTGACCACGCCGATCGGCAGCTCACCCGGAGCCACCAGGGTGCGCGCGACCAGATCGGCGAGCACCAGGAACGCGCCGCCGGCCAGCAGCGACACCGGGAGCACCGTGCGGTAGGAGCCGCCGGCGAGGCGACGCACGACGTGCGGGATCACCAGGCCGACGAAGCCGATCAGCCCGCTCACCGCGACCGCCGAGGCGGTGCCCAGTGAGGCCGCGAGCAGCACCACGAAACGCACCCGGCGCGGGTGGACCCCCAGCGTCGAGGCCTCGTCGTCACCCACCGAGAGCACGTCCAGCGCGCGCCCGGCGAACAGCAGCACCGCGCACGAGAGGGCCATGTAGGGCAGCACCAGCCACACCTCGTCCCAGTGCCCGCTGCCGAGCTGGCCCAGGATCCAGGAGTAGACCTGGCGCAGGCTGTCGGCGTTCGCCTGCTGCACCACGGTCTGGATCGCGGTCAGGAACGCGGTCACGGCGACCCCGGCGAGGAGCAGGGTGGCGCTGCCCCCGCCGTGCCGCGCCGCGACCGAGCCCAGCGAGTAGGACAGCCCGACCCCGACCAGGGCACCCACGAAGGCCGCCATCGGCAACGTGGCCACCGGGCCGATCCCCTTGGGCGAGTAGGCGATCACGATCGTCGCCCCCAGCCCCGCGCCGGCCGCGGCGCCCAGCAGGTACGGGTCGGCGAGCGGGTTGCGGAACACGCCCTGGTACGAGGCCCCGGCGATCGCGAGCATCCCGCCGACCAGCGCGGCCAGCACCACCCGGGGCAGCCGCAGGTCGAACAGGATGCCCGCGTCCATGGCGGACAGGGGACTGCCGATCGGGACCCCGGCCCGGTGCAGGATCGAGGACACGATGCCGGTGGGCGCCAGGCCCACGGCCCCGATGCTCACCCCGGCCAGGACGGCGGCCAGCAGCAGCGCTCCGGTGGCTCCGAGAGCCACGAGGCGCCGCTGCTGGGCGACGTCCATCGGTGGTGTCCTTCCCTGCGGCTACTTCAGCGTGGCCAGTTCGGCCGAGACCGACTCGGCGAAGTCGGCCACTCGCGGTCCCCACCGGGAGGCGATGTCGTCGTCCGCGGCGAGCACGACGCCATTCTTCACCGCGGGCACCGCGGCGAAACCGGGACGCTTGGCCAGGGCGGCCGCGTTCTGCTGGCAGCACTTGGTGTCGGCCAGAACGATCAGGTCCGGCGCCTGGGTGACCACGTACTCGGCCGAGAGCTTCGGATACCCGCCGGCCGCCGCCGCGCCCTTGGCCGCGTCGGCGATGTTGGTCAGCCCGAACAGCGCGTAGACGCTGCCCAGGAAGGTCGAGCTGGTCACACTGTAGAAGGTCGGATCGAGCTCGTGGTAGACCTTCTTGCCCCTGGCCGCGGCGGGCACCGAGGCGACGGCCTTGGCGATCCGGCCCTTGGTGGTGGCGACCACCTTCTCGGCGTCGGCCTCGTGCCCGGTCGCCTGGCCCAGGGTCACCATCTGGGCGTAGGCCTCGTCGAGGGTCTTGGGCGCCGGCAGCACCAGGGCCGGGATCTTCAGCGTGGTCAGCGAGGCCACCAGGCCGTTGGCGTCATTGGTGATCACGACCAGGTCGGGGGTGTACCCGGCCACGGCCTCGGCGTTCGGCTGGAACGCGGACAGCTTCGTCTTCGGGGCGTCGGTCGGGTAGGTCGAGTTGTCGTCGACAGCCTTCACCTGCGGGCCGGCGCCGATGGCGAACAGGACCTCGGTGGTGGTCGGGCCCATCGAGACGATCCGCTCGGGGGCCTTGGCCAGGGTCACCGTGCCGTTCGCGCCGGTCACGGTGACCGGGAACGCGGTCGGCAGGGTGGGGCTCGGCGAGCCCGCGGCCGGGGCCGGGGCGGACGGCGTCGCCGTGGCGGTGGACGAGCCTCCGCATCCCGCCAGGGCGATCAGGACGGGGGCGATCAGGACGAGGCCGAACCGGCGGGTACGTCGGCGCGTGCTCGAGGACATGGAATCTCCGCACTTCTAGGGGTCGGGGCGCACACGGGTCCCTCGCCCGACGTGCGACCCTCACCTCGGGGTCGAGGACGTCGGCACAGGGCAGGCGACCTGGCTCACCACACCCGACCGAGAAGGGCCGGAGACGGCTCACAGTTGCGGGACAGCGCCGGGATCACACCGGCTTCGCTGCGTTCTGTGCCGCCGGAGGCCCGAAGGACCCCGGCACCCGCGAGGCTACCAGCGGATTCATGCCGTCCCGGGTGATCGGCGCCATACCGGCGCCCACGGATCAGGCGACGAGGGGGATCAGGCGACGTGAGCCAGTTCCCCATGGCCGACCAGCCAGTCCCAGGCCCGACGATCCACCTCGCCGCCGGTGCCGCTCAGCGCCGTGAACCCGAGGGGCAGCCGGCTCAGCGCCGCCCGGGTCGCGGCGTCGAACAGCCCGGTCACCGGCACGAGCTGGCCGTTGCCGCGCAGCCGCTGCTGCAGGATCGCGATCGCCCAGGCCGGGCTGCGCCCGGTCAGCGGCAGCACCGGCGCGGCCTCGCCCCCCGGGCGGACGACGAAGGGCACCAGGTTGCGCCGGCCGACCGGCTTGAGCCGCACCGTACTGCCGGTGGACGGCGCAGAGATCACCATGGCGCCGCCGACGAAGAGCGATACGTGATAGATCGACTCCGGCCTGGCGACGTCGTCGGCCCAGAACATCAGGTCGCCGGGCCGGGCCTGCGCGATCGGCAGCGGCGGCAGCGCGGCGAACTGCTGGGCCGCCGTCCGGGGCAGGCTGACCCCCGCGGAGGCGTAGGAGCGCAGGGCCAGCCCCGAGCAGTCGAAGCCGGTCTCCGGGCTCGCTCCCCCGTAGCGGTAGGGGCGCCCGAGCATGCTCAGCGCGTAGCCGATCGCGGTGGCGGCGGGGCTGACCCGCCGGGTGGCAGCCGCGGCGAGGGCATCCGGGGGCGCGAAGGGCAGGCGTGCCCGGGGGCCGGAGGTCGAGGCTGTGCCCACCGTGGTCGTGGTGATGAAGGCGTCGGCCGCGGCGGGGCAGGCCGGAACAGCGGTCAGGCCACCGGTCAGGACGGCGAGCGCGACCAGTGCGGCCAGCGCTCCCGCCCGGCGACCGGGGAGGGTCTGCGGGCCGGGAAGGGTCTGCGGGCCGGGAAGGGTCTGCGGGCCGGGCAAGGAATGCGAGTCGGTGAGGGTAGCTGAGTCGCCCATGGTGGTGGCTCTCGATCCCCGACGGCAGCGCCTTGAGCCACCGCCCCCCGGCGCCACCCTGTTGGCGTGCGACATACCCGGCAGATCGACCACCGAATGCCCGGGGGATGAGCCCGAGCAGGCCCTGGTGGGCCCTGCGCGAGTGTGGACACTTCTCGGGGTGTTTTCGGCCTCTATCGCCCGAGGAGTGTCCACACTCGCCGAGACGTGTCCACACTCGCCGAGACGTGTCCACACTCGCCGGAAGGCCGCCGCTGCGAGCGGCCAGCCGGACCGTCAGCAGGGCAGGAAGGTCAGGCGGACCGTGCGGACCGGGTTGTCGCGGTTCGGGTCGACCAGCACGACGCTCTGCCAGATCCCCAGAGCGGGGCTCCCGCCGTCCACCGGAATGCTCAGGGACGGGGACACGAAGGCCGGCATCACGTGGTCGCCGCCATGGCCGAGCGAGCCGTGGCGGTGCCGGTAGAGGTCCTTGCGGGGCAGCAGCCGGGCCAGCGCATCGGCCAGATCGCTCTCCGAGCCCGACCCGGTCTCGATCAGGGCCACTCCGGCGGTGGCGTGCGGCACGAACACGTTCACCAGCCCGTCACCCAGGCCCCGGCAGAATGCCGTCACGTCCCCGGTCAGGTCGGTCACCAGGTCGAGCCCGGTCCGGATCGTCACCTCGAGGTGTTCCACACCCCCCAGGCTAGAACTCCCGGAACCACGCATACTCCGCGGGTGTCCACGGCGGGGGCCGATGGACCACCCGCGACGTGTACCCCGCGGAGCCCGGGCACGGTCGGGGTGACGGCGTCAGCGGGGGGTGCGGCGCATGGCGTGCTGGACCAGGGTGACCAGGGCCTGCTTGGTCGCCGCCCGGGTGCGCGCGTCGGTGTACATCATGGGCACGTCGGGGCTGATCGACAGGGCGTCGCGGACGTCGTCCAGGGTGTGCTTGGCGACGCCGTTGAAGCAGTTCACCGCCACCACGAACGGCACCCCGCGCGACTCGACGTAGTCCACCGCCGGGAAGCACTGGTCCAGCCGGTCGGTGTCGACCAGCACCACCGAGCCGATCGCCCCGCGCATCAGGTCGTCCCACATGAACAGGAACCGGTCCTGGCCGGGGGTGCCGAACAGGTACAGCCACAGGTTGCCCGGCAGGGCGATCCGGCCGAAGTCCATCGCCACCGTGGTGGTGGTCTTGGTCGCCCCCGCGTCGCCGGCGTGATCCACCCCGAGGGAGTGCTCGGTCATCGCGGCCTCGGTCGACAGGGGGTCGATGTCCGAGATCGAGGAGATGAACGTGGTCTTGCCGACCGCGAACCCGCCCGCGATGACGATCTTCACCACCGTGGGCGCGGCCGGCACCATCGACGCGGCGTGCCGCGGCGCGGGGATCGGGGACGGGGCCGGCAGGGGCGCCGGGGAGGCCCCGGAGGGCACCCCGTACAGCTCGCTCCCGGAGCTCGTCAGGTCAGAGTGCGCAGATACCATCGAGGACACTCTCCAGAACGCTGAACGGGGTGGCCGAGGACGACGTCTCGGTCGCGGCGGACAGGCCGTGCACATACAGCAGCCCGGCCGCTTCCAGGTCACCGACCAACACGCGGACGACGCCGAGCGGCAACCGCATGTGCGCGGACAGCTCGGCGATGGACAGGTACCCGTCGGTGGCGAGGGCGAGGATGTCCCGCTCCTCGGTGCTGCGCCCGCCGCTGGTCGGCGCCACCGACTCGACCAGGGTCTCCATCGGCAGGTCTCCGCACGCCGACCGGGTACGGCCCCCGGTCACCGTGTACGGGCGCACCTCGGACGTGTGGTGCTCGGCGCCCGGCTGCCCGCCCCCGGACTCTCGCGATGTGAACGTCATCCCCGGATCACCCGCCCACCACGGTCCGGATCGGACCCGCCACCGGAAGCTGGGAGCGCAGCTGGGAGACCAGTTGCGGGGTCAGCGTCGCCTCGGCCCGGGTGACCAGCATCGCCATCTCGTAGCCGATCAGCCCGATCTCGCAGTCGCCGTCGGCGACGACGGCGAGCACCGAGCCGTCCGAGACGCTCATCAGCACCAGGAACAGCGTGTCCATCTCGACCACGGCCTGGCGCACCTCTCCGGCGCGCAGCTGCCGCGAGGCTCCCCGGGTCAGGCTGGACAGCCCGGCCACGATCGCCGCCATCTGGTCGCCGCTGGTGCGGTCGAGGTCGGTGGACATCGCCATCAGCAGCCCGTCCGCCGAGACCGCGAGCGCATGCCGTGCCCCCGGCACGTTGCGCACGAAGGTGTTGAGCAGCCAGGCGAAATCGGCGCCCTCGTCGTTCATCGGATTCACCGGTACTCCTCCGGGGTCGGGACGGGTGGGGCGCTGGACGGCTGACGGGAACTCGGGATGCCGCCCTGACCGCGGCCTCGGATGGCCCCGGCCATGAAGCCGGACATGGTGCTGCGCACGCTCTCGGCGTCCCGCGGCGCCCGGCCCGGCGCCGGCTCCTCCGGCGGAGGCGGCACGACCGCGGCAGGCGTGGCGGCCGGGGTGCGCCGGGTCAGGGTGGCCGGCGACCCGTTGCCCACCTCGGGCCGGTAGGAGGCGAGCATGCTCAGCTCCGACAGGGCGGTCGAGGC
>JBAPWU010000128.1:0-5407 GCA_049283855.1 Kineosporiaceae bacterium | reverse complement strand
CTGTGTGGACACTTCTCGGGCTGTGTGGACACTTCTCGGGCTGTGTGGACACTTCCCGGGCTGTGTGGACACTTCCCGGGCTGTGTGGACACTTCCCGGGCTGTGTGGACACTTCCCGGGCTGTGTGGACACTTCCCGGGCTGTGTGGACACTTCCCGGGCTGAAATGGCCGTTTCAGCCCGAGAAGTGTCCACACTCGCGTGGTGGTGGGCTGGAGGCGGCGTGCGCGGGGCGGGCGGCTCAGCCTGCGTCGTCCACAGTGAAGCCGGCGCGACGGAAGGCGTCGGCGATGGCGCCAGAGGGCGGCGGTGCGGACGGCGCGCTCGGGCCACGGGGTCGATCCCCCTGGTGCGCGCCTCCGGAGCGCGGCTTGCCGCCCGAGAGCTTGCCGCCCGAGAGCTTGCCACCCGCAGGCTTGCCGCCCGAGAGCTTGCCACCGGAAGGCTTGCCGCCCGCTGGCTTGCCGCCCGCTGGCCCACCGCCTGAAGGCCTACCGCTCGCCGTTGTGCCGTCCGAGGGGTTGCCCACGGGGGCCCTTCCCGGCGAGGGCCTGCCGTCCGAGGGGTTACCCCCCGAGGCCCTTCCCGGCGAGGGCCTGCCGTCCGAGGGGTTGCCCACAGGGGCCCTTCCCGGCGAGGGCCTGCCGTCCGAGGGGTTGCCCACGGGGGCCCTTCCCGGCGAGGGCCTGCCGTCCGAGGGGTTGCCCCCGGGGGCCCTTCCCGGCGAGCGTGATCGGCCGGCGGACGGCGCGGGCGCGGCGGGATCGTCGTCCAGCCGGAGGGTGAGCCCGATCCGGGAACGCGCGACGTCGATGCTCATCACTTTGACCCGCACCACGTCACCGGACTTGACGACGTCCCGTGGATCCTTGACGAAGCGGTGCGACAGCGCCGAGACGTGTACCAGACCGTCCTGGTGCACCCCGATGTCGACGAAGGCCCCGAACGCCGCCACGTTGGTGACCACGCCCTCGAGGACCATGCCGGGGCTCAGATCGGCCAGGGTCTCCACGCCCTCGGCGAACGTCGCGGTCCGGAACGCCGGCCGAGGGTCGCGGCCCGGCTTCTCGAGTTCGGCGAGGATGTCGGTCACCGTGGGCAGGCCGAACCGGTCGTCGGCGAACTCCCCCGCCCGCACCCGGCGCAGCGCCGCGCCGTTGCCGACCAGGGCGCGCACATCCCCGCCGGCCACGGCCGCTGCGATCGTGCGCACCAGCGGGTAGGCCTCGGGGTGCACGCTCGAGGCGTCGAGCGGGTCCTCGCCGTCACGGATGCGCAGGAAGCCCGCACACTGCTCGAACGCCTTCGGCCCGAGCCGCGGCACGTCGTGCAGCGCCCGCCGGGAGCGGAACGGCCCGTGGCTGTCGCGGTGCTCGACGATCAGGGTAGCCAGGGATTCGCTCACCCCGGACACGCGGCGCAGCAACGGTGCCGAGGCCGTGTTCACGTCGACGCCGACGGCGTTCACGGCGTCCTCGACGACCGCGTCGAGGGAGTGCGACAGCCTGCCCTCGGCGAGGTCGTGCTGGTACTGGCCGACCCCGATCGACTTCGGGTCGATCTTCACCAGCTCGGCCAGGGGGTCCTGCAGCCGACGGGCGATCGACACCGCCCCGCGCAGGGAGACGTCGAGCTCAGGCAACTCGGCCGAGGCGTAGGCGGACGCCGAGTACACCGACGCCCCCGCCTCGCTCACCATCACCCGGGTCAGACCGAGCTGGGGATGGCCAGCGATCAGCTCCGCCGCCAGTCTGTCGGTCTCGCGCGAGGCCGTGCCGTTGCCGATCGCGATCAGCTCGACCCCGAACCGGGCGCACAGCGCCGCCAGCTCGGCGATCGCGACCTCCCAGCGCCGGTGCGGAGGGTGGGGGAAGACGGTGTGGGTGGCGACGACCTTGCCGGTGGCATCGACCACGGCGACCTTCACCCCGGTGCGCAGGCCCGGGTCAAGACCCATCGTGGCCCGGGTGCCGGCGGGCGCGGCGAGCAGCAGGTCCTTGAGATTGCCGGCGAACACCCGCACCGCCTCGTCCTCGGCCGCCAGGCGCAACCGGGCCCGCAGATCGAGCTCCAGGTGAACCAGGATCCGGGTCCGCCAGGCCCAGCGCACCGTCTCGGCCAGCCACGCATCACCCGGGCGACCCCGGTCACGGATGCCGAAGGCAGTGGCGATCCGGCGCTCGAACCGGCTCGGCCCGCCCTCGACCGGCTCGGGATCAGGGTCGATCTCGAGGGCGAGGACGCCCTCCTTCTCGCCCCGGAACATGGCCAGGATCCGGTGCGAGGGCAGCGAGGTGAGCGCCTCGGCCTTGTCGAAGTAGTCGGCGAACGTGGCGCCGACCCCCTCCTTGCCCTCGCGCACGGCCGAGACCAGGCGCCCCCGCGACCACACCTCCTCACGCAGCGCGCCGACCAGATCGGCGTGCTCGGAGAACCGCTCGACCAGGATCGAGCGGGCGCCGTCCAGGGCTGCGGAGACGTCGGCGACGCCCTTCTCGGCGTCCACGTAGGGCGGCGCGACGGCGGCCGGATCGTTCCACGGCTCGGTGATCAGCAGGTCGGCCAGCGGCTCCAATCCGGCCTCGCGGGCGATCTGCGCCCTGGTGCGACGGCGCGGCTTGTAGGGCAGGTACACGTCCTCCAGCCGTGCCTTGGTCCGAGCGCCTCGGATCTGCTCGGCCAGCTCCTCCGTCATCAGGCCCTGCTGCTGCACCGACTCCAGGATCGCGGCCCGGCGCTGTTCCAGCTCGCGCAGGTAGCCCAGTCGCTCCTCCAGCGAGCGCAGCTGGGCGTCGTCCAGGCCCTCGGTGACCTCCTTGCGGTAGCGGGCGATGAACGGCACTGTGGCGCCGCCGTCCAGCAGCCGGACCGCCGCCTCGACCTGCCCCTCGCGGGCGCCCAGATCCTCGGCGATCTGGCGCGCGATCGAGCCGGACACCGCGTCGTCGGCCTGCGTGCTCACGGGGTGTGCCTCCTGTCGTTGCGTCGCTGCTCCTGGCCAAGAGTAGTGACGGCACTCAGGCGAGGTCGGCCGTGCCGCCGGGGGCGAGGGCGATCAGGCGGGTGGACGGCGACTGCTCGGCGAGTTCGCGGGTGAAGGCCTCCAGCGGGCGGTGCATCCAGCTCAAGGACGCCAGGTGGAATCCCAGCGGGTGGAAGGTGCCGAAGTGGATCGGCAGCACGGCGCGGGCTCCGACCAGGGCACACGCCTGGGCCGCCTCCCGCGGGCCCATATGGCCCGGGGAGAGCCTCGGCCCCCAGCCGCCGATCGGCACCAGGGCGAGGTCGATCGCCGCCCCCGCGAGCGCGGGCAGGTCCTGCAGCTCGTCGAACACGCTGGTGTCACCGGCGAACCAGACCACCCCCGAGGCGCCGCGCACCAGGTGGCCGTGGGCGTCGTTGGGCCGGTGCGGCATCGGCCGGTTGCGGTGATCGGCCCGGACCAGGCTCACCTCCACCTCACCGGCTCCGGGCCGCATCCGGTTCGCACTGTGCACCGCGCGCCAGCCGGAGGGGTCGAGCCCCTCGCCGCGCACCCCGATCCGGCGCAGCCAGGCCGCATTCGCCGCGCTGGTGAGCGCACGCGGGGCATCGGCCAGGCGCAACGACGCCGGTTCGGCGTGGTCGTGGTGCAGGTGGGAGACGAGGACGGCGTCGGCGCCCTGCCAGGTCTGCTCCCGCGGCAGCGGCGTCGTCCGCCGCAGCGGACCGGAGTGGTTGCGCAGCAACGGATCCGTCAGCAGGCGGACCCCGTCGAGGTCGATCACCACGGTGGCATGGCCGACCCAGGTCAGCGTGATCACGACTGCTCACCGGACGCCGGCTCGGTCAGGCTCGACCGCCAGCGCAGCAGCTGTTCGTGGACGTTCCACCCTCCGACGATCATGCGCTCGTCGCCGACGGGTTCGAGCAGGCTCTCCTCGATCCGCCACTGGCCCGGGTGCAGGAGCACGGCCCGGTTCTGCTCCCCGCCCAGGCCGCCGTGCGAGCCGACCATGGACTCGAACGCGTGCACCTGGCCGTCGGGGTGCACCGAGGAGATCAGCACCAGGTCGCCGCAGGTCGCCAGGCCGCCGAGGCGGCGCAGGTCCGCCGCGGCCCGCACCGGGTAGGGCGCCAGCGGGTCCACCCCCTCCACGATGCCGGTATCCAGGTGGTGCGCCCCTGCCTGGCCGAGGACGATGCACCCGCCGGACGGCGTCCGGGCCATCACCACCCCGATGCCCGGGGTGAGCAGCAGCCCGGGGATCAGCCCCGGCCAGCGCGATTCGATCTCGTCGAGGTTCTGGCGATCACCGGCCTGGGGGAACCAGACCATCCCCAGGTTCCCCGATCCGATCACCGCCAGGTCGGGGGTGCCGGCCGGGTGCACCGGACGTCGGGGGCCGCGGTCCGGCCCGAGCAGCACCCGGTCCTGGCGGGCCACCCCGCCCAGCACGGAGGCGATCAAGGTGTTCAGCGGTCCCCATTCCTCTCCCGCCTCGGCCCGGACCACCTCCACCGCGTCCTCGCGCATCAGGCGGCGGACCACCTCGGTCAGCGTCCGGCCGCTGACCTGTTCGAACGAGGAGCCCAGGGACTGCCCGTGATCGGACAGGACGACCAACTCGTAGGCGACGTCGACCATCCGGGCGACCTGCTGCAGCCGCCCGAGGACGGCGTCCAGGCCCTCCAGCGCCCGCAGCGCCTCGGGCCGCAGCGGGCCGGCATGGTGAGCGATCTCGTCGTAGTCGACCATGTCGACATAGATCGCCGGAGCACCGCGGGTCATCTGCTCGACCACCAGGGTCAGGTTCAGCCGACGCAGCAGGACGTTGCTGATCCCCCGTGCGATCACGAACGTTGCGCGGCGCCGCACCCGCGGAGCCACCCCCCGGACCCGCTGCCGCCGGGCCTGATGCAGCTCCTTGACCACCTCACCGAGGGAGAGCAGCACCGAGGCCGGGACCAGGCTCAGGCTGGCGAAGAACGGGATGAAGGCGCTGCCCGAGCCCAGCCCCCGGGCACCCGCCGCCCTGCTCATCACCAGCAATGTGGTGTCGGCCTCCCCGGAGAACATGGTGGACACGGCCACACCGCCCTCGCGCAGCAGCCCGTCTCCGCGTCGCAGTCGCCGCTCCACGACGGCCGCATCGGCCGGCCGGTTGGTGACCAGGAGCCGCCCGAGATCGCGATCCCACCAGCGGAAGGCGGCGATCTGGTCCCGGTCGCCGTGCATCAGGGCGGCCATCGCGGCAGGGGTGGTGCACGGCACCGGCACCCACCACGTGGCCATCCGGTGGGTGCCCTCGTCGAGCCAGCGGGCGAGGTTCGGGGCCAGCCCGGCGTCCAGGCTGGTGCGCAGCACCGCGGGGGACACGCCGTCCAGCTGGACGACGAGCAGCCCCCGGCGCGGGGCGGCCTCGGAC
>JBAPWU010000127.1:0-14246 GCA_049283855.1 Kineosporiaceae bacterium | reverse complement strand
GCCGCCTCCCTGGCCGAGCGCGCCGCCGAGGCCGGCTGAGCCGAGCTTCAGGCTGGCCGCGTTCTGTGCATCGAGCCAGACCTTGAGGTGGCCAGGCCGCCGACGCCGGGCACGGACAGGCGTTCAGCGGCCGTTCTTGCGCATCAGGGTGCTCTTGCCGAACAACGACTCGACCAGGTCGACCGCCACCTTCGCGGTGGCGTTGTGCACGTCGTAGGAGGGGTTCAGCTCGGTCACGTCGAGGGAGGCCAGCTGGCCGGAGTCGGCGATCATCTCCATGCACAGCTGGGCCTCGCGGTAGGTCGGCCCGCCGCGCACCGTGGTGCCCACCCCGGGGGCGATCTCCGGGTCGAGGAAGTCGACGTCGAAGCTCACATGCAGGTGGGTGTTCCGGTCGAGGCCGCGCAGGGCCATGTCCATGGTGCGGCGCATGCCGTGCTCGTCGATGAAGCGCATGTCGAAGACGTCCAGGCCGGCCCGGTGCACGAGGGCGCGTTCGCCGTCGTCGACGCTGCGGATGCCGATCTGGCGCACCCACTCGGGGTCGATCGCCGGGGTCCTGCCGCCGATCCCGATCAGGCGCTCCGGGCCGATGCCGCACAGGCAGGCCACCGGCATGCCGTGCACGTTGCCGCTCGGGGTGAGTTCGTTGGTGTTGAAGTCGGCGTGGGCGTCGAGCCAGACCACGCGCAGCCGCCTGCCCTGCTCGCGGCAGTGCCGGGCCACCGCGCTGATCGAGCCGATGGCCAGGCAGTGGTCGCCTCCGAGCATGATCGGCAAGGTGCCGTCGACCAGGGCGGTGTGCACCGCCTCGTGCACCGCCTCGTTCCACAGGGCCACCTCCTCCAGGTGGCGGTAGCCGTCGACCGGCGGCTGCCAGGGGTTGGCCGGTCCGGAGAGGTTGCCACGGTCGTCGACCGTGACCCCGTGCGCGGTGAGGGCCTCGACGATCCCGGCCACCCGCATCGCCTCGGGCCCCATGGAGGACCCTCGGGCACCTGCCCCGACGTCGGTCGGGGCACCGATCAGGCTCACGGTCGTCATGGGGTCTTTATAGCGGGCTTTCCCTCCCCGGGCAGAGTGAGGCAGTCGACCCGCCGTGCGGGTTCAGCCGGACCCCGAACGCGTCGATCCCCACTGCATGCGGGAGCGGGCGACCCACCGGGGGGAGCGCCGAGCGATCGCTCAACCCTCCCGTTTTGTCGGCCTCATCCTGATTGCTGCTGCGATGGCCGTGGCCTATGGCCTCACCGTCGACGGCATGCTCCGGGCCGACATCGGCCGACTGCTGATGCTGCCCGTCCTGGCCTGCTACAGCGTGGTGGGGCTGGCGATGCTCACCTGGCCGGACCGCACCCAGTGGCTGATCGCCCCGGCGCTGTTCAGCGGGTACCCGGTCTGGATCGCCGCCGGGCACGCCGTCCACCACCCGGAGCTGCTGCTCACCTCGATCTACCTGATCTTCGTGCTCGGCTCGCTGGCCGCCGTGGGCTCGACCCGCTGGTTCGTGCTCGCGGTGCTGGTGACCCTGCCCGCGCTGACGATCGGCCTGTGGGATCAGTATCCGACCCGCTATGCCCTCGCGTTCCGCGTGATCGGCGACGGGGTCAACCTGATGATGATCTCGAGCCTGGCGTTCCATCTCAGCCGGCGGCAGGAGCGGCTGGCCCAGCGACTGCACGACCTGGCCGGGGCCGACCCGCTGACCCGGCTGCCGAACCGGCGCCGGCTCGACCAGGAGGCGTCGCGCTTCGTCCGCGCGGCCCAGGACGGCGGGGCCCTGTTCGCCGTCCTGATCTTCGATCTCGACCATTTCAAGCAGGTCAACGACAGGCACGGGCATGCCATGGGCGACCAGGTGCTGATCGCCGTCACCCAGGACGTGGCGGGCATGCTCGGCCCCGAGGCCCTGCTCGCCCGCACCGGCGGCGAGGAACTGCTCGTGCTCACGGTGGTCACCGACGCCACGCAGGCCCAGGCCCTGGGGGCGCGGGTGCGGGCGCTGGTCGCCGAGGGGTCCAGCCCCGTGCCGGTGACCTGCTCGATGGGGGTGGCGGCCGTCGCCCCGCCGTCGGGCCGGATGACCTCCGAGGACGCCGCCGCCTGGCTCTGGGCCGTGGCTGCCGTCGCCGACCTGGCGATGTACGACGCGAAACAGGGCGGGCGGGACAGGGTGGTCCTGGCCCCGTGCACCACCGTGCCCCGGCCGACTCGCCCCGCGGTCCGGCCCCACTCGTCGACGCCCCGACCGGCACCCCTGGACCCGATCGCGCGAGTGCTCGCGTGGTGGCGCCAGGTCCGACAGGCTGCGCTGCCCACCCGGAGCCCACCCGCGGGGGACGCCGCGACCCGTCTGCTCGGGCTTCGGCTGGCCGGCGGGATGGCCATCAACTGCGTCGGCCTGCTGGTGCTGGTCGAGCACTGGCACGCCATGCTCGCGCCCGGACGGCTGCCCCGGGCGATCTTCCTCGGGATCGTGCTCCACGGCCTGGGCATCGGATTGACCGCGGCCCTGCGCCCTCAGGCGTTGCGCCGGTTCGCCCCGCTGGGACTGGTCGTCGGGTGCGTGTCCTGGGGCGTGGCGCCGCTGATGTACCGCGACCCGGCACTCTTCGTCACCCCGACCCAGTTGCTCCTGATCTGCGGCATCGCCGCCCTGGTGACCTCGACCCGGAGTTTCGCCCTGGTCCTGCTGATCGCGATGCCCTCACTGTGGGTGGTCCTGTCCCACAATGACTACCCACCGTCGGTGCTTCCCGGTCAGGTGGTCCTGAACGGCGGCTGCGTGCTTGCCGCGTGCATCGGGCTCCACCTGCTCCGGGTCCGCAACGAGCGGGTGCAGCAGCGCCTGCAGCTGCTCGCGGTGACGGACCCGCTCACCCGGTTGCCGAACCGTCGCCACGTGCAGGACAGCGCGCCCGCAGTCGTCCGGCGCGCCCTCGGCGAGGGCCGGCAGGTCGCCGTGCTGCTGATCGACCTGGACCGCTTCAAGGACGTGAACGACCGGCACGGGCACGCCATCGGCGATGAGATCCTGATCGCCGTCCCCGCGGCGATCCTGGCGTGCCTGGGCCCCGGGGAGCTGCTGGCCCGCGCCGGCGGCGAGGAGTTCCTGGTCCTGACGGTGGTGGCGGACCTCGACACCGCGAGCGACCTGGCCGAGCAGGTGCGCCGCGCCGTCGAGCAGCTGCCCGGGCCGGTGCCGGTGACCTGCTCGATCGGGGTGGCAGCCGCCACGCCGGACGCCGCGCAGGCCGTCGCCGCTCCGGCCGAATGGGTGTGGAGCCTGACCGCCGACGCCGATCGGGCCATGTACCAGGCCAAACTCAGCGGGCGGAACCGGGTGGTCGCGCTGGCCCCCGACCAGCCCGCTCCGGCACCCCGGGCGGACGGCGTGCCCCGCCCCGGCGAGCAGACCCGCCGCACGATGGGCGTACGAGCGGTGCATCCGGGTGGCACCGTCGGATGACGTCGCCTCCGGGGCCCGACGATCGTCGGGCGGGCGTTGTCGGTGGGGGTTGTCGGTGGGGTCGGGCAGGATGGCACCGTGCCCGACATCGACGACGAGACGGACGACGCGCCGCCCGACGGTGTGGCCGCGCCGACCACCCAGGCCCCCATCCCGGACGCCGCCCGCCACCGCTGGGCCGACCTGGCAGAGCAGATCCGCGGTCACCGCTTCGCCTACTACGTCAAGGACGCGCCGACCATCTCCGACGGCGAGTTCGACGTCCTGTTCCGCGAGCTCGAGGCGCTCGAGCACGAGCACCCGGGCCTGCGCACGCCCGATTCACCGACCCAGGTGGTCGGGGCCACGTGGTCGACCGAGTTCGCCCCGGTCGACCACCTCGAGCGGATGCTCAGCCTGGACAACGTGTTCAGCGCCGACGAGCTGACCACCTGGGCCGAGCGGGTCGAGCGCGACGCCGGGGGGGACCCGGAGCACCCGGTCACCTACCTGTGCGAACTCAAGATCGACGGCCTGGCGATCAATCTGCTGTACGAGAACGGCCGGCTGACCCGGGCGGCCACCCGCGGCGACGGGCGCACCGGTGAGGACGTCACGCTCAACGTGCGCACCATCCGAGGCGTCCCGGCCCGGCTGACCGCCGCCGACGGCATCGCGGTGCCGGAACGGGTCGAGGTGCGCGGTGAGGTGTTCTTCCCGATCGAGGGGTTCGCCGATCTCAACGCCGCGCTGGTCGAGGCGGGCAGGGCACCCTTCGCCAATCCGCGCAACGCCGCCGCCGGGTCGCTGCGGCAGAAGGACCCGCGGGTCAGCGCCTCCCGCCCGTTGCGGCTGCTGGTGCACGGCATCGGCGCCCGCGCCGGCTTCGACATCGAGCGGCAGTCGCAGGCCTACGAGCTGCTGGCGGCGTGGGGTCTGCCCGTGCCCGAGACCTACCGGGTGCTGGAGGATGTGGCCGCCGTGCGCGACTTCATCACCGACGCCGGCGAGCACCGGCACGATCAGGTGCACGAGATCGACGGCGTGGTGGTCAAGGTGGACGACGTCGCCCTACAGCGCCGGCTCGGCTCCACCAGCCGGGCCCCGCGCTGGGCGATCGCCTACAAGTACCCGCCCGAGGAGGTGAACACCCGCCTGCTCGACATCCGGGTCAACGTCGGGCGGACCGGCCGGGTCACCCCGTTCGGGGTGATGGAACCCGTGCTGGTGTCCGGCTCCACGGTGGCGATGGCCACCCTGCACAACGCCGGCGAGGTGGCCCGCAAGGGTGTGCTGATCGGCGACACCGTGGTGCTGCGCAAGGCCGGCGACGTGATCCCGGAGATCGTCGGGCCGGTGGTGGAGACCCGCGACGGCACCGAGCGGGCCTTCGTGATGCCCACCCACTGCCCGTCCTGCGGCACCGCTCTGGCGTACGAGAAGGAGGGCGACGCCGACATCCGCTGCCCCAACGCGCGCACCTGCCCCTCCCAGGTGCGTGAGCGGCTGTTCCACGTGGCCGGCCGCGGCGCCTTCGACATCGAGGCGCTCGGCTGGGAGGGCGCGCAGGCCCTGCTCGACGCCGGCCCCGAGGTGCTGCTCGACGAGGGCGACCTGTTCGCGCTCACCGAGGCCAAGCTGCGCCGGGTGCCGCTGTTCACCAAGCTGGACGGCGAGCTGTCGGCGAACGGGGCCAAGCTGCTCGACAACCTGGTCAAGGCCCGGTCCCAGCCGCTGTGGCGGGTGCTGGTGGCGCTGTCGATCCGCCACGTCGGCCCCTCCGCCGCCCGGGCCCTGGCCCAGGCGATGGGCTCGATCGAGGCGATCCGGGCGGCCTCGACCGAACAGCTCGCCGGGGTGGACGGCGTCGGAGCGGTGATCGCCGAGGCGGTCGCGGAGTGGTTCACCGTCGACTGGCACGCCTCGATCGTGGCGCGGTGGGCCGAGGCCGGGGTGCGCATGGCCGACGAGATCGACACCTCCACCCCGAAGACGCTGGCCGGGGTGACCGTGGTGGTGACCGGCTCTCTGGAGGGCTTCACCCGCGACGGCGCCAAGGAGGCGATCCTGGCCCGCGGCGGCAGGGCCTCGGGCAGCGTGTCGAAGAAGACCGACTTCGTCGTGGTGGGTGCCAGCCCGGGCAGCAAGGCCGATGCCGCCCGCGGCCTCGGTGTGCCGATCCTGGACGAGGCGGCCTTCGGCGCCCTGCTCGCCCACGGACCGGCCGGCGTCACCGCCGCGGTCACCGAGGCGGCCACCGCCGAGCCGTGAGGCGCGGTCAGGTCACCGGCACGAGGCGGATGTCGAGTCCGGCCGCGCGGAGCAGGGCCACCTGGTCGGCCGGGGCGTCCGCCGCGGTGATCAGCAGGTCCACCTCGCCGACGTCGGCCATCTTGGCCATGGTCACCTGCCCCAGCTTGCTTCCGTCGGCCACGACCACCACCCGTTGGGCCCGCTCGATCATGCGCTGGTTGGTGCGTGCCTCCACCGCGTCGTGCGTGGTCAGGCCGCCGTCGGCCGAGATGCCGTCCACCCCCATGATCGCCACAGCGATGTTCAGCGATTCCAGGAACCGCTCGGTCCAGGCCCCGACCAGTTCGTAGGACTCCGAGCGCATCAGGCCTCCGGTGACGAAGACCCGCAGCCGGGGCCGCATGGTCAGCTCCATCGCGATGTTGATCGCGTTGGTGATGATGGTCAGCTCCGACCGGTCGGCCAGGTGGCGGGCCACCTCACTGGTGGTGGTGCCGCCGCCGAGGGCGATCGCCTGGGGCCCGCGGGCGATGGTCGCGGCGCAGGCCTGCGCGATGCGCACCTTGGCCTGGCGGTTCTGCCCGTCCCGGTAGCGCACCGGAAGCTCGTGGGGGTACTCCTGCAGGCGGGCGCCACCGTGCGTGCGCTTGATCAGATCCTGGGTCTCGAGCAGGGCCAGGTCTCGGCGCAGCGTCGCCTCGGACACCGTCAGCGAGTCGGCGAGGTCGCCCACCGCGACCAGCCCGGTGCCGGCCAGGAGGTCCAGGATGGCGCTCAGCCGGGCGCTGCGGCGCGCGGTGGTCTGCCGGGAGAGATCGGCGGTCGCCATGCCCGCATGATGCCCGGGCGACGGGCTCGTGTCGCGCGTTCGTGCATCCCGGGCCGGTGATCATATGCGCAACCGGACTGCTCGATTCGACCGGATCCCTTGTCGGGTGAGCGGAACCACGCCAGGTTGTTCAGTCAACCGCGATGGAAGGTGCACTCCGAATGCCCGCGCAGCCTGCACACCCCGGTGGACTCACCGAGGCCGAGGTCCGAAGCCAGCCTGCCGTGTGGCGGCTTTCCCTGGACCTGTTGCGCCAGGCCCGTGCGCTCCTGGTCGCCCCGGGGGAGCGGGTGCTGCTGATCGGATGCGGCACGTCCGCCTTCGTCGCGCGCTCCCTGGCCGGTCTGCGCGAGGCGGCCGGGGCGGGCGAGACCCACTGGGCCTACGCCTCCGAGATGCCCCGCGGCCGCTCCTACGACCGGGTGATCGCCCTGACCCGCTCCGGCACCACCACCGAGGTGCTGAGCGCGCTGGCCGCCCTGCCGGCCGGGACCCACCGGGTGGGCGTCTGCGCCGTGCCCGGCATGCCCGTGCAGCGCCTGGTCGACGACTGCCTGATGCTGGACTTCGCCGACGAGGCCTCCGTGGTCCAGACCCGCTTCCCGACCACCACCGTGCTGCTGATGCGGGCCGCGCTCGGCGAGGACGTCGAGCCGCTGATCGCCGCGGCCACCGCCGCGCTGGACGCCCCCGCGCCGATCGATCCGGCGCGGTTCGAGCAGTTCGTGTTCCTGTCCCGCGGGTGGGGGATCGGGCTGGCCGACGAGGCCGCGTTGAAGATCCGCGAGTCGGCGCAGGCGTGGGCGGAGTCCTACCCGGCCCTGGACTACCGCCACGGCCCGATCGCGATCGCCTCGGCACGCTCGCTGGTCTGGATCCTCGGTGAGGCCCCGCCTGGCCTGGCCGAGGAGGTGGCGGCCACCGGCGCCACGGTGATCGCGGCCGGCGCCGACCCGCTGATCGACCTGGTCGGTGTGCACCGGCTCGCGCTCGCCCTGGCCGCGGCCAAGGGGCTGGACCCCGACCGGCCGCACAACCTGCAGCGCTCGGTGATCCTTCCCGCCGCGCCCTGAGCCGGATCGGGCGGCTGGGAGCCGGGTAACAGGGCCGTTACCCGTTCGGCCTACACTCACGCCCAGTGACCGTCACTGCCCCACGAGCCCCGATCCTGGAGTCAACGCATGTCCGCGATCTCCCGCGAGGAGGTCAGCCACCTCGCGATGCTCGCCCGCATCGACCTCACCCCCGACGAGCTGGACCGGATGGCCGGTCAGCTCGACGTGATCCTCGACGCGGTCGCCACCGTGCGCGAGGTCGCCGGTGACGACGTGCCGGCGACCAGCCACCCGATGCCGCTGACCAACGTGACCCGTCCCGACGAGGTCCGCCCGTCGCTGAGCCCCGAGCAGGCCCTGTCCGGGGCGCCGGAGTCGGAGCAGCAGCGCTTCCGGGTGCCGCGGATCCTGGAGGAGGACTGATGACTCACCTGATGGAGACCACCCGGCGGACGGCGTCCGACCTCGCCCAGGCGTTGCGCGCCCAGGAGATCAGCGCCGTCGAGGTGACCCGGGCGCACCTGGACCGGATCGCGGCGGTGGACGGCGACGTCCACGCCTTCCTGCACGTGGCCTCCGACGAGGCGCTGGCCCAGGCCCGGGCCGTGGACGACGACCGCGCCGCCGGTGCGGACCTGCCGCCGCTGGCCGGGGTGCCGATCGCGGTCAAGGACGTGATGGCCACCCAGGGCCTGCCGACCACCTGCGGCAGCGCGATCCTGCGCGGCTGGGTGCCGCCGTACGACGCCACCGTCGTCCGGCGGATCAAGGACGCCCGGATGGTGATCCTGGGCAAGACCAACATGGACGAGTTCGCGATGGGCTCCAGCACCGAGCACTCGGCCTACGGGCCGACCCACAACCCGTGGGACCTCGACCGGATCCCCGGCGGCTCCGGCGGCGGCTCGGCCGCGGCCCTGGCCTCCTTCGAGGCCCCGCTGGCCACCGGCACCGACACCGGCGGCTCCATCCGCCAGCCCGCCGCGGTCACCGGCACGGTCGGGGTCAAGCCCACCTACGGCGCGGTCAGCCGGTACGGGCTGGTCGCGCTCGCCTCCAGCCTCGACCAGGCCGGCCCGTGCGCGCGGACCGTGCTGGACGCCGCGCTGCTGCACGAGGTGATGGCCGGGCACGACCCGAGGGACTCCACCAGCCTGACCGGCCCCTACCCGGACGTCGTCGCCGCCGCCCGCCGTGGCGCCGCCGGCGAGCTCGACGGGATCACCGTGGGCGTGGTCCGTGAACTCGGCGGCGAGGGGTACCAGGCGGGGGTGGCCGAGCGGTTCGAGCAGGCCGTCGTCCTGCTCACCGAGGCCGGCGCCAAGGTGGTCGAGGTGAGCTGCCCGAGCTTCACCGCGGCCCTGGGCGCGTACTACCTGATCCTGCCCAGCGAGGCCAGCAGCAACCTGGCCAAGTTCGACGCCATGCGGTACGGGCTGCGGGTCTACCCCGAGGGGGTGGCGGACCCCACGGCCGAGCAGGTGATGGCCGCCACCCGTGAGGCCGGGTTCGGCGACGAGGTCAAGCGCCGGATCATCCTGGGCACCTACGCCCTGTCCTCGGGGTACTACGACGCCTACTACGGCAGCGCACAGAAGGTGCGCACGCTGATCCAGCGGGACTTCACCGCGGCGTTCGGCCAGGCCGACGTGCTGGTCTCGCCGACGGCGCCGACCACGGCGTTCGCCCTCGGCGACAAGCTGGACGACCCGCTGGCGATGTACCTCAACGACGTCGCGACCATCCCGGCCAACCTGGCCGGCATCCCGGGCATGTCCCTGCCCAGCGGACTGGCCGCCGAGGACGGGCTGCCCGCCGGACTGCAGATCCTGGCCCCGGCCATGTGCGACGACCGGCTCTACCTGGTCGGCGCGGCGCTCGAGGCGGCGCTGCAGACCCGTTGGGGCGCACCACTTCTCGATCAGGCGCCCGCGCTGGCGGTGCAGGAGGCCACGCGATGACCACGACCACACACGCTGCGGGGACCGCCGAGGCCGTCGTGCCCTACGAGCAGGCGATCGCCTCCTTCGACCCGGTCCTCGGGCTGGAGGTGCACGTCGAGCTGAACACCGCGACCAAGATGTTCTGCGGCTGCCCGACCACCTTCGGGGCGCCGCCGAACAGCCAGGTGTGCCCGGTCTGCCTGGGCCTGCCCGGTGCGTTGCCGGTGCTCAACGAGCGCGGGCTGAGCAGCGCCGTCCGGATCGGTCTGGCCTTGAACTGCACGATCGCCACCTGGTGCCGGTTCGCGCGGAAGAACTACTTCTACCCGGACATGCCGAAGAACTTCCAGACCTCCCAGTACGACGAGCCGATCGCCTACGACGGCTGGCTCGACGTCGAGGTCGAGGACGGCGCCGGCGGCCTCGAGGTGGTGCGGGTCGCGATCGAGCGGGCGCACATGGAGGAGGACACCGGCAAGTCCCTGCACGTGGGTGGGGCCACCGGGCGGATCCACGGCGCCGACTACTCCCTGGTCGACTACAACCGGGCCGGGATCCCGCTGATCGAGATCGTCACCAAGCCGATCACCGGGGTGGGCCGCCGGGCCCCCGAGGTGGCCAAGGCCTACGTCGGCGCGCTGCGCGACCTGCTCCGCTCGCTCGGGGTCAGCGACGTGAAGATGGAACAGGGCTCCCTGCGCTGCGACGCCAACGTGAGCCTGCGCACCTCGCCCGAGGTGCCGTTCGGCACCCGCACGGAGACCAAGAACGTCAACTCGCTGCGCAGTGTCGAGCGCGCCGTCCGCTACGAGATCACCCGCCAGGCGGCGGTCCTCACCGGCGGCGGCCGGGTGGTGCAGGAGACCCGGCACTGGCACGAGGACACCGGGGTGACCACGTCCGGGCGGGAGAAGTCCGACGCCGAGGACTACCGCTACTTCCCCGAGCCCGACCTGGTGCCGATCGCTCCCGAGCCCGCCTGGGTGGAGGAGCTGCGGGCCACGCTGCCCGAACCGCCGACCCAGCGCCGGCGACGGCTGCAGGCCGAGTGGGGATTCGCCGAGCTGGAGATGCGCGACGTGGTCAACGCCGGTGCGCTCGACCTGATCGGCGACACCGTGGCCGCGGGAGCGAGCCCCGCGACCGCCCGCAAGTGGTGGATGGGGGAACTGGCCCGCCAGGCCAACGCGAGCGGGGTCGCGATCGAGTCCCTGGCGGTGACCCCGGGGCAGGTCGCCGAGCTGCAGTCCCTGGTGGACGGCGGGACGCTCAGCGACACCCTGGCCCGGCAGGTGCTCGAGCACGTGCTCGCCGGCGAGGGCGGCCCGGCCGAGGTGGTCGCGGCCCGCGACCTGCAACTGGTCTCCGACGACGGCGCGCTGCTGGAGGCGGTCGAGCGGGCGATCGCGGCGAATCCGGCGATCGCCGACAAGGTGCGCGCCGGCAAGGTGGCCGCGGTCGGTGCCCTGGTGGGGGCCGTGATGAAGGAGACCCGGGGCCAGGCCCAGGCCGCGGCCGTGCAGAAGCTACTGCTGCAGCGGCTGGCCCCCGCCGACGAGGGCTGACTCGGCCGGCGCGGTCTGCGCGGCCTGTTCGAGGTCCGGGCGGTACAGGGCGACCTGTCCCCGCCCCTGCCGCTTGGCCTCGTACAGCGCCAGGTCTGCCCGGTTGATCACGGTGGTGTGGGTGTCCGAGGGCAGGCTCGGCGCCACCCCGATGCTGGCCGAGGGCCAGACCGATTCGCCGTGCAGCTGGGCCGGGCGGCACACCGCGAGGTAGAGCCGCTGCGCCACCGCGTGGGCCTGCTGCTCGTCGGACACCGAGGCCAGCAGGACGGCGAACTCGTCGCCGCCGAGCCGGGCCACGACGTCGCCCTCGCGCACCCCGTGCTTCAGGCGGGACGCCGTGACCACGAGCAACTGATCGCCGACCAGATGCCCGTAGGTGTCGTTGATGGACTTGAAGTAGTCGAGGTCGATGTAGAGCACGCAGACCCGTCCCCGCGTGGTCCGGGGCACCGGGCCCTCGCCCTCCTCCGCCTCGATCGGATCGTCCGGCTCGGTGTCGGCCTGCAGGGCGCGATCCAGGGCGGCCAGGAACGTGGTCCGGTTGGCCAGGCCGGTCAGCGCGTCGTGCGAGGCGCGGTGCTGGGCGTCGTCCAGGGCCGCGTGCAGGGCATCGACGGTCTCGGCGTCCTGCACCGCCAGGCCCGCGTGCTCGGCCAGGGTGGTGGCCAGGGACTCCTCCAGCGGGGTGAACCGGTGGCCCGCCGTGCGGGAGGCGAGCACCAGGTGTCCGACCGTGGCCGACCCCTGCTGTACCGGAACAGCCACCGCCGCATGCACCAGGGGCAGCCCGTAGCAGACCGCCTCCGTGCGGGCGGCGAAGGCGTTGTCCACCACGGGAGCGCCGTCCTGCTCGGCCTGACGGCCCAGGCTGGCGTGGCACGCCGCGCGGACGGCGGCCGCGGCCGCGTCGTCCAGGCCGAAGGTCGAGATCACCTCGTCGGAACCGATCCGCAGCACCGCCACGTCGCACTCGACCAGCTCGCAGGCCGCCGCCGTGATCTCGTCGAGCACCTCGGGCAGGCTGCAGTCCCGGTCGGCGATGGAGCGCTGGATCCGGGAGAACCGGTCCAGGGTGAGCTGGCGCTGCTCACGCACCGTGCGCAGCAGCTCGGTGACCTGCGCCGTGTGCTGCTCGCTCCTCTCGCGGGCGGCGCGCTCGGCGTCCAGGGCGGAGAGCACGTCGAGGGTGAGCGCGAGGACGGTGGCCATCGCGTTGATCATGCCGCGCTCGGAGGCGCCGAACGGGCTGTCGGCCCGGCCGGCGAGCAGGAAGCCGCCGTCGGCCCGGCCCAGCGCGGCCGTGATCACGTGGGCCCGGCCGACGCCGGGCACGTCCAGGGTGAGGCCGGGGACGGTGTCGGCCTCCAGGATCCGCTGCTCGGGGACCGGGTAGCGCCCGTACCCGATGCAGCTGCGGATCCGGCCGCCGATCACGACGGCGCCGATCTCGGAGTCGGTGGCCCCGGCGATCGCCTCGGCCGCGGCCTGCACGGCGCTCGCCTCGTCGCGGGCCGTCGACACGGTGCCCAGGAAGGCGACCAGCTGCTGGGTGGTCCAGGACGTGAGGGTGGCCTGGGAGGGGTTCATGACACCGCCAGCACGACGAGGGTCTGGTTGTGGAATCCGCTCATCCCCCGGGTTCGGGCGATCTCGCCGTAGGTGTAGAAGCCGATCACCGGAGCGCCGTCGGTGCGGTCGTGGATCCGGTCCACCTCCGCGTCGGTGGACTCCCCGAGGGCTGCCCGGCGGGCGATGCAGTCGAAGGCGACGACGGCCTTGGCCGGGCGACCGCCGAGCTGTTCCATGGCCAGGTCGCAGGCCTCCTCGGAGGCGGCGAGCACCGAGTCGACGTCACCGGTCATCAGCCAGGTCATGCCGCCCAGCGGCACCGGCGCGACGAGCTTCAGGGTGCGGGTGACGAAGTCGCCGCCGGTGACGAAGCGCACCAGGTCCTGGCTGCGGCCGGCGATGCCGAGCGGGTGGCCGAGGGCGAACCGGGTGAACGCCGCCGCGTCCTCGCGGGCCTCCGGCGGTGCGTCGAGCACCCGCAGGTAGGCATCGAGGGCCGGTTCGTCGTCCAGGGTGAGCACGGTGGCTCCCTCGGTGCCGGTGACCACGAGGGGGATGCCGACCCGGCGCCAGCCGTGCCGGACCCCGATCCCGATCGGGGCATCGCTGCGCAACCGGACCCCGACCACGCTGTCCCGAAGCACCCGGTCGCCGTCCGGCCCGCCGATCAGCTGGTAGGTGGCCACCATGGCCAGGTCGTCGCCAGCGCACCCGCCGACCAGCGGCACCGCGGCCCCGGTCACCCGGTACACCCCGGTCACCATGGCCTGCTGGTCACCGGCCAGGCCGTCCGAGAGGAGCAGCACCACGTCACGGTCAGGGATCCCGGCATCCGGAGCGGCCTCGCCGGCGTAGAGCTCCTCGGCCACCTGCTGACCGGTGCCCGCCGAATCGGCGTCGAGTCCGGTCGCGGCGGCGGTCCGGATCGAGAAGCCGTCACCCCCGAAGAGCATCAGGGCCAGCCCGGCGCTGCGGCTGGCGCCGTCGAAGATCTCCCCGGACGTGGTGCACCCGACCACCTGCACGTGCTGCGGCAGCGCCCGGCGCAACCCTGCGGCCACGTCGGCCAGGTCGTGCCGGGCCGAGGCGAAGACCACCGCGAGCCGTGCGTCCGCCGGGTCGAGGGGGCCGGTGCGGTCCCTCTGCGGGCCGGCCAGGGCACTCGACGCGGCCTCGAACGCGGCCTCGCCCCCGTCGTCGAGGGCCGAGTCACCGGCCGAGCACCAGCGGGTCGCCTGCAGGTCGCTCACCGAGTATGTGTCGGCTGTGGGTGGCGCTTCTTGACCCCGTACGCTCCCGGCATGGCCCAACCGGTGGTGACCGTGCCCGACGAGCGATGGCTCGGGTTGTGGCCGGACGGTGCCGCACCGGTCGAGGTCACTCTGTGGGACCTGCGGGGGCCGTCCCCGGTGGAGCCGGTCTTCGTGGTGCTGCCCTACATGGGCACGGCCACCGTGGTCGCCCGATTGGCCGAGGTGGCCGGCTCGGTGCAGGTGGTGCAGACGCTGTCGGCGGGGTACGAGACGGTGCTGCCGTTCGTCCCGGCCGGGGTGAGCCTGGCGAACGCCGCCGGGGTGCACG
>JBAPWU010000126.1:0-9623 GCA_049283855.1 Kineosporiaceae bacterium | reverse complement strand
GTGCGCCGACCCGCGCACCGCGCGGCAGCGGATCGACGCCGCGCTGGACCGGGTGGGCCTGCTCGCCGCGGCCGGCAAGCGGTACCGGGCCTACTCCCTCGGGATGCGGCAACGTCTGGCGATCGCGGCGGCCCTGCTGATGCCGCGCGATCTGATGGTGCTGGACGAACCCACGAACGGGCTGGATCCGCAGGGCACCCGTGAGGTGCGCTCGCTGATCGGCTCGCTCGCCGCCGACGGTGCGACCGTGCTGGTCTCCAGCCACCTGCTGGCCGAGGTGGAACAGATCTGCACCCATCTGGGGGTGATGCGCGAGGGCCGCCTGGTGGCGCAGGGGAGCGTGGGCGAGGTGCGTGGCGGCGGCCAGACCACCTGCCGGGTGCAGACCACCCAGACCGAGGCCGCGGCGAGAGTGCTGACCGAGCTGGGGGTCACCGCGGTCGGCGTCGGCGACGGCGTCGTGCACGGCGCTCCCGGTGGCGTGGCTGCCGACAAGATCGTGGCCGCCCTGGTCCACGCCGGGGTCGCGGTGAGCGGCTTCGCGGTGACCAGGCCGAGCCTGGAGGACCTGTTCGTCTCGCTCACCGGAGAGGGATTCGATGTCAGCGGTTGAGCACAGTGTCACACAGCGCCCGTCCGGCGAGCACGATGTCACACCGCGCCCACAGCCGATGGGCGCGATGCCGCGCGGTGGGCGGCTCTCCACCCGCCTGTTCCGCTCCGAGGTGCGGCTGATGGCCGGACGGCGGCGCAACCAGGCCGGACTCGCCGTGCTCGCCGCCGTTCCGGTGATCATGGCGGTGGCGGTGAAGATGTCCGCCAACGACGGTCCGCGCGGCGGTGACCTGATCAGTTCGATCACCTCGAACGGCCTGTTCGTGCCGCTCGCGGCGCTGAGCGTCGAGATCGGCATGTTCCTGCCGCTGGCGATCGCCATGGTCTCCGGGGACTCGATCGCCGGTGAGGCGAACATCGGCACCCTGCGCTACCTGCTGACGGTCCCCGTCGGGCGGGCCCGGCTGCTCGGGGTCAAGTACGCATCGTTGTGCGTCGGCGCCGTCTGGGCCGTGCTCACGGTGGCCGTTCCGGGCACGGTCGTCGGGATCGCGCTGTTCGGCACCGGTCCGATGACCACCCTGTCGGGCACCCAGATCGACACCGCGGCGGCCGCCTGGCGGGTGGTCATCGTCTGTGTCTACCTGTCCTGCGGGCTGGCCGCGCTGGCTGCCGTGGGGCTGTTCATCTCCACCCTGACCGAGCAGCCGATCGCCGCGGCCATCTCCCTGATGATCTTCACGATCCTGTCCTGGATCCTGGACAACGTCGCCCAGCTGGCCTGGCTGCACCCGTGGCTGATCGTGCACGAATGGCTGTCCTTCGCCGACGTGCTGCGCGATCCGATCGCCTGGGATGCGATGCAGCGCGGGCTGTGGGTGAGCGCCGTCTACGCCGTCGTGTTCTGGCTCGCCGCCTGGGCCCGGTTCGCGGGCAAGGACATCACCAGCTGAGGCCGTCGCCTCACTCGGGGCCGGTCAGGGGCAGGGTCCGCAACCGGCGGCCGGCGTAGGAGGTGGCTGCGACGGTCACCAGGGCGAGCGCGACGGCGCCGGTGACCGGACCGACGGCCGCCTCGACGCCGAGGGCGGCGGCGTCCGCGCCCATCAGGTGCTCGGTGAGGGCCAGGGACCACTGCCGAACCGACAGGGCCTGGGCGCCCGGGACCAGCCCGGCCACGGTGGTCTCCCAGATCACCGCGTAGAGCAGGCCGGCGATGACCGCGTTGCGGGTGAGGACGGCCAGCAGCAGGAACAGCGCCACGTAGGTGACCGAGGCGGCGGCCGCTCCCACCGTGTAGGGCAGCGCCAGCCGGCCGGGGGACGCGGCGAGCACGAGCATCGACGCCAGGACCGGCAGGGCGCCGAGCAGCAGGGCCGCGCCGACGGCCACGGCGAGCTTGCTGAGCACGATGGTGCCCCGGCTGATCGGTGTGGACAGCAGGTAGACGATCGAGCCGTCGTCGATCTCGGGCCCGATCGATCCGGTTCCGGCCAGCAGTGCCACCAGGGGGACGATCGTGCCCAGGCCGAAGCCACCGACCAGCGCGAGGGCGACGCCGTCGTCCATGCCCGAGGCCAGCCGGGCAACCAGGGCCAGCCCGATCAGGACGGCCGGCAGGGCGAGCAGGAACAGGGCGCGGCGACGCCCGAGCAGGCTGCGGGCGGTGAGCTGGACAACGGTGGCGTTCATCGGTCACCAGGTAGGAGAAGACGCTCTCGAGTGACTCGTCGGCCGGGGACACCTCGTACAGGCGCACCCCGTGCCGGTGGGCAAGCATCGGCAGTGCCCGGACGAAGGCGGCGAAGTCGCCCGCCTGCACCTGGAGGGCCGCGCGCTCGCCGTCCGGCGAACGCAGTTCCACCGCCGACGCGGAGGAGTCGGCGATGATCGCCGCGGCCAGGGCCCGGTCGTCGCTGGAGCGGATCGTGTACTGGTGCGGCCGCTCGGTCATCAGCCGCCGGATCTCCCGGAAGTCTCCGGACGCCGCGTGCCGCCCGGCGACCATCACCTCGATGCTGCCGGCCAGTTGCTCGACCTCCTCCAGGATGTGCGAGCTGAACAGCACCGTGCGCCCCTGGTCGGCCATCCGGTGGAGCAGGTCCATCAGGTGCAGCCGCTGGCGGGGGTCCATGCCGTTGAACGGCTCGTCGAGCAGGAGCACGGCGGGGTCGTGGACCAGCGCCGTGGCCATCTTGATCCGCTGCTTCATCCCCTTGGAGTAGGTTCAGATGCCCCGCTCCTGCGCCTGCTCCATCCCGACGGTCCCGATCGCTCGCCGGGCCGCGGCAGCGGGGTCGGGGAGCCGGTGCAGCCGGGAACTGGCCAGCACGAGTTGGCCACCCGTGAGCACGTCGTACATCCCCTCGCGCTCGGGCACCAGCCCCACCGTGCGGTAGATCGCCTCGTTGCGCCAGGTGGGCACGCCGTCGATGCTCACGCTGCCCGAGGACGGCGCGAGGAAGCCGGCCATCATCGAGATCACGGTGGACTTGCCCGCGCCGTTGGGACCGAGCAGGCCGGTGACCCCGGGACCGATGGTCATCGACACGTCGTTCACGGCGACCACGTTGCCGAACCACCGCGACACCCCGTCGATCACGATCGTGCTCACGAGACCGACACCTCGCGATACCGAAGGATCATGAGCAGGTAGGTGCCGGCGATGACCGCCGCGGCCACGGCCAGGAACACCAGACCCGCGGCGCCGTGCGGGGCGAGCCCGCCGGCCGGGTCGACGCCGAAGGCCCAGCCCTGCAGGGCGTCGACGAGCGAGACGGGGGACAGCAGCGTCGTCCAGGTGGCGACGTCCTGGCGACCGTCGGCCGAGGCCAGTCCCTGAGCCGCGCCCTGGACCCCGGCCAGGACCAGCAGGACGGCGATGACCGCCGCCACGCCGAGCCCCCGCCGCGGCGTCACCGACGCGATCAGCAGGGCGATCCCGGCGAGCATCAGGGCGAGCACGGCGGCACCGGTCACTGCCTGGAGCAGCTCGAGCGTGGTGTCCCCCGCCGGGATCCCCGCGAGCAGGGCCCCGCCGTAGAGCAGGAGCAGCGGGACGCAGAGCAGGGCCAGCACGGCGGTCGCCATCGCCGCGAACTTGGCGCCGACGTAGTCCGACCGCAGCAGTGGCCGGGAGAAGTAGAGCGAGATCACCCGGAAACGCAGGTCGCGTGACACGCTCGCCGGCGCCTGACCCGCCACGTACAGGGACACGGGCACCGACACGAGGACGGCGTAGGAGGTCAGCGGGATCGGCAACGTGTCCCCGCCGGTCACGTTCACGATGATCGCGATCACCAGGGCGGGCAGGCAGACGGTGGCGAGCAGCAGCAGCGGCATGATCTTGCTCCGGGCCGACCGGCCGAGGCCGAATGCGCCGCGCAGGCTGTCCAGGTAGAGCGACCCGGCGATCGCCGCGCGCCCCAGCCGCGCGCCGGTGTAGTGCCGGTAGCCGATGTCGTGGATGACACCGGTCCCGGACGGCGGCTGCGGGGCAGACCGGTCAGCGGGCATCGACATGGCGCGCTCCCTCCGGCGCATCGAAGAGCTCGGCCATGCGGTGACGCCGCCGCTGCAGCCGCACCAGGCCCAGCCCGAGGCGGGCCACGGCGTCCCGCACGACGTCGAACGTCTCCTCGCCGGCGAGGTCGATCTCGATCAGACGGCCCGTGGGGTGCACCGCGAGGCCGGCCGAGCGCAGGACGTCGACCAGCGCGGGCGAGCGGTCGTCCACCTCGACCACCAGGACTCCGCTGGTGGCCGTGGCGTCGGCCGTGGACGAGGCCCGCAGCAGGCGCCCCCCGTCGATCACGACGACGTGGTCGCAGACGCGCTCCAGCTCGCCCAGCAGGTGCGAGGCGACCAGCACCGAGATGCCGAACTCGGTGCCGATCCGGCGGATGAGACCCAGCATCTCGTCCCGGCCGCCGGGATCGAGGCCGTTGGTGGGCTCGTCCAGCAGCACGAGGTCCGGATCGTGGACGAGGGCCTGGGCGAGCTTGACGCGCTGCCGCATGCCGGTGGAGTAGCCGCCGATCGAGCGGTAGCGCTCCTCGTACAGCCCCACGTGGCGCAGGGTGTCGGCGGTGCGCTCGCGGGCCGCGGTGAGCGGCAGCCCGGACATCCTCGCCATGTGGACGACGAACTCGGTGGCGCTGGTGTCGGCCGGCAGACAGTCGTGCTCGGGCATGTAGCCGACGCGGTGGCGAATCGTCTCGCCGTCCCGCCGGACGTCCAGGCCCAGCACGCTCGCCGACCCCGACGTCGCGGGGAGCAGTCCGAGCAGGATCTTGATCAGGGTCGACTTGCCGGCCCCGTTGGCGCCGATCAGGCCGATCACGCCCGGCTCGACGGCGACCGTCAACCGGTCGAGCGCGGTGAGGGTGCCGTAGCGCATGGTCAGCGCATCCGTGACGATCAAGGGCACGGCTCCACCCTAGGTCACGCTGCGACAGAGCTATCCAAGCGTTGCTCTAAGTAGCAGTTCAACTGCGAAGCGTATATTCTCGGAGTCTTGTCACGGCGCTCGGGGCCTCCACCCGACCGACCCAGGGGGGATGGGCACGATGTCGGCGCTGTCAGGTCTCGAGGGAACGACAGACGGCGCAGATCTGCGGCGTCTGATCGACGTGCTGCCCGAGGCGGCGCTGGTGGTGGACCGCGCCGGCACCCTGGTCCTGGTGAACGAGCAGGCGGGCACGGTGTTCGGCTATGCCACCGAGGAGCTCGTGGGCCTGCCGGCCCGGGTCCTGTTGATGACCGAGGGCACGAGGCGGCTGACCCGAGTGGCCGGGGAACCGGGCACCGCCCCCACCGTCCTGCGTGAGAGCCTGGAACTGCACGGCCGGCGCCAGGACGGTTCACGCTTCCTGATCGAGGCCGGTGCGCGAGCGATCGGTACCGAGGACGACGTCCTCGTCCTGTGCGTCGTCCGGGACCTCACCTGCCGGGTCGGTGACTGCCGGGCCTGCCTGCACGACTCCCAGCGGACCGCGAGCGAGGCGCAACTGCTGATGGCGGCCCTGGTGGACTCCGCCCACCTGGGGATCGTCAGCGCCACCATGGACGGCTCCATCGCCAGCTGGAACGGCGGTGCCGAGGCCGTGCTCGGATACGGCGAGCAGGAGATGGTCGGCACCTCGCTCCGCCGGCTGCTGCCCGGCTCGCCCGACCATGAGGTCGCCCGGCTCCTCGCCCGGCTGGAGGAGGGAGAACCGCTGGCGCCCTTCGACGTCGTGCTCCCGCATCGGGACGGCAGGGAGCTCCACCTGGCGATGACGGCGTCGCCGATCCTGGATCGCCGACAGCGCATGATCGGGCACTCCCTGGTCTTCCACGACATCACGTCCCGGGTGCGGATCGAGGCCGCCCTCGCCCGGGCCAAGGACGAGGCGGAGCGCACCAGCACGGACTTCGAGGCCTTCAGTTACGCCGTCGCCCACGACCTGCGAGCCCCTCTGCGGGCGATCGACGGCTTCAGCCAGGCCCTGCTGGAGGACTATCCCGACGTCTTGGACGAGGTGGGGCACGGCTACATCGCCGAGATGCGGTCCTCGGCCCGGTACATGAGCCGCCTGATCGACAGCCTGCTGGAGCTCGCCCGACTCACCCAGGGGCCGATCGCGCTCGGGCCGGTGGACCTGTCCGAGCTGGCCCGCTCGACGATCCGCCGGCTCCGGCTCTCCGAGCCGGACAGACAGGTCGAGGTCGTGATCGAGGACGGCGTTCACACCCGCGGCAACGCAGCGATGCTCGGCATCGTGCTGGACAACCTGCTGGGGAACGCCTGGAAGTACACCCGGCCGCGCGAGCACGCGCGCATCGAGTTCGGTTCGACCCGCGACGGCGCCGGGACCGCGTACGTGGTCAGGGACAACGGGGTCGGCTTCGACGTGGCCTACTCCGACAAGCTCTTCGGCGTGTTCCAGCGGCTGCACGCCGTCGAGGCCTTCGAAGGGGTCGGGATCGGCCTGGCCACCGTGAAGAAGGTCGTGCAACGCCACGGCGGCACGATCTGGGCGCACGGCGAGGTGGACCGCGGGGCCACCTTCTCCTTCACCCTGGCCGCCCCGCCCCCCGCCCCGGGGGACGGCGCTCCGTCAGCGATCCGGACGACCTGAGAGTGGAGACGATGCTGCCGGCCGCCACCCCCTTCATCCTGCTGGTCGAGGACAACCACACCGACGAGGTGCTCACCTGCCGGGTCCTGCGGAAGATCCTCCTGAACGAGATCGTGGTGACCCGGGACGGCGCCGAGGCGCTGGACTTCCTGTTCGCCCGGGGTGCTTACCGGGATCGCTCCCCGGCCGAGCTGCCGCACGTCGTCCTGCTGGACCTCAATCTGCCCAAGATCGGCGGACTCGACGTGCTGCGCGAGATCCGCGCCAACGACCGGACGCGCTACCTGCCGGTGGTCATCCTCACCTCCTCCCGGGAGGAGGTCGACCTGGTCCGGGGCTACGACAACGGAGCCAACAGCTATGTGGTCAAACCCGTTGACTTCAGCGGATTCTCCGAGGCCGTTCGTCAGCTGGGCCTCTACTGGGTGCTGGTCAATCAGGGGGCGGGGGAGCCTCTGACCGCCGCGGGGAGGGGATCGCGGCCGGATGCGCCGCCGGGGCCCTGACCGGCTGCTGCGTCACCGGCAGTTCGATGCGTGCCGTGGTGCCCTCGCCCGGTCGTGAGAGGTACTCCACGCTGCCGCCGTGCCTGGTCACGATCGAGTAGACGACGGACACGCCGAGCCCGGTCCCCGGCAGCTGCCGGATCCGGGCCGAATCGCTGCGGAAGAACTTCGTGCCCAGCAGCGCCAGGTCCTGCTCGGACATGCCGATGCCCTCGTCACTGACCTCGATCACGACGCTGCCGGGCCCGGGGACCAGTCGCAGGGTCACGGTGCCACCGGCCTTGGAGAACTTCACCGCGTTGGCGGTCAGGTTGAGCAGGACCCGTTCGAGCTGGTCACGATCTCCGGGGACCGCCGGCACGTCCGGGGCCACCTCGGCCACGAGAGTGAGGCCGGCGGCCAGCGCGCTGGGCAGGATCACCGACTGGACCGCCTCGATCACGTCTCCCAGGCACACCGGCCACATCGGGGCATCGCTTGCCTCGCCGGGGCTGCCGCCGTCCACCTGGGCCAGGACGAGCAGGTTGTCGATCAGATTCAGCAGGCGCTGGCTGTTCCTGGAGATCATCTCGATCATGCTTAGGGTGGGCCCTCCGCCCTCCCCGATCTCGCCGTCACCGAGCAGCTCGCTGTAGCCGAGGATGCTGGTCAGCGGGGTGCGCAACTCGTGGCTCACCGTGCTGACCAGGTTGGTCTTCAGCCGATCCAGCTCGACCAGCTCCGCGTTGCGCCGGCGCAGCTGCCGCGCCCGCGCCCGCAGCTCGGCGCGGACCGACCGCAGCTCCACCTCGGTGCTCTTCTGGGTGCTGATGTCCGTGAGGATCAGTCCCGTGGCGACCAGCTCCCCGGCCGCGTCGACGACCGGGTAGCCGAGGGCCAGGAACGTGGCGTCGCCCAGCCGCACCTCCCGCTGGGCCGCGGTGGCCGACGTCCGGGCGGCCTCGCCCAGCGCGGTCAGGCGGGACCGTTGACGTGCCGGGACCCGCCGCAGCACCTCCTCGTACTGGGCGTTGGCGACCAGCGGGGTCCCGTCCAGCCGACTGATGCAGATGGCGGCGGGCGCATTGTTCACCAGGCCGGAGAGCAGGTCCGCCGCCGTCTCGCGCTCCCGCTGCGCGGCCTGCCTGGCCTGGATCAGCGCCTCCTTGGTGGCCAGCGCATCGGTCACCGCGGAGCCGAGGCGGGCCAGACGGTCCTTGTGCAGCAGATCGGCTGCGCCGTGCTTGAACAGGATCGGCGCCACGTCGGCGTCCACCACGGCGCTGACGACGAGGACCGGCACGTCGGGCAGATGGTCGTGCAGGATGGCGAGCACCTCGACCGCATCCATCCCCGGCAGGCCGAAGTCGCAGAACACCAGGTCCGGGGGCGTGGTGAGCGCCCGGTGCAGGTCGGCGTCGTTGTCGCAGCGCGTCCAGGTCAGATCGAACCCCGATCGGCGCAGCTCCGCGGCGAGCAGCTCGGCGTCGTCATCGCGGTCCTCGACGAAGAGGACCTTCAGCGGACGGCGCATGGCACTCCTCGGAGGCGTCGGTCTGGCGGCGGTCGGGGCGCGTGGTGCCGTTCTCAGCCTTCTGTTCCGGTGGCCGTGGCCGGAGCCGTCGGAGGGTCGAGGGTGAACCGGAAGCGAGCCCCCGTGCCCGGCGCCGCGGAGGCCTCGATCCTCCCGCCGTGCCGGGTGACGATCTGGCGGGCCATGGCCAGCCCGAGCCCGAGCCCTGGGTACTCGTTCGGCGGATGGAGCAGCTGGAACGGGCGGAACAGTCGGTCCGCGCCGCGCGGGTCGAACCCGATGCCGTTGTCCTGGATCGCGAAGGCGACCTCGGCGCCGGCCGATTCGGCCGACACCTCGATCACGGGCTCGGCCACCGTGGCGGAGAACTTCGCGGCGTTGTCGAGCAGGGTGACCAGCAGTGTGGTCACGAGGTCGCGATCGGCGGTGACCGCCGGCAGGCTCCCGACGATCAACCGCACGGTGCGATCCGACGGGCTGACCTGCTGCCACGCCTGGCGGACCAGGTCGGTCAGGTCCAGCCGGGCGCGGCTCAGCCGGCACCTCTGCAGCCGGGACAGGGCAAGCAGTCCGTCGATCTGTCGGCCCATCTCGGTGGCGGAGGCCTGGATGCGCTCGAGATGGTCCTGTGCCTGCGGATCGAGGCCTGCGCCGTGATCCTCGACGAGGATGCGGGCGAAGCCGCTCATGGCGCGCAGGGGGGCCCGAAGGTCGTGGGACACGTGGCGGGTGAAGTCCTCGAGCTCCTTCCTCGCTCCGGCGAGCTCTCCCACGCTCACCTGGAGTTCGGCGGTCCGCCGGGCGAGTCGCCGTTCCAGCTCCGCCGTGAACTGACGCAGGCCCTCGCCCGGCTCGCCCGGGTCCTCCCCACCGCCGGGTCCGCCGGGTCTGCCGGTCGGCGGCCCGGCCGCAGCAGCGGGCCTCGCG
>JBAPWU010000125.1:0-1849 GCA_049283855.1 Kineosporiaceae bacterium | reverse complement strand
GGTCGGCTACCTGGCCGGGCAGCCCCCCCTGGCCGAGGTCGTGGCCGCGGCACGGGCGGGCCACCCCGGCCGCGAGGTGGCGATCGCGACCTACCTGCTGGCGCCGAGCGAGCTGGGGCCCCGGCTGCGCCACGCCGGCGCCGACCATGTGGCCGAGCCGCTGGCCCCGCACCCGGCGCTGACCGGACTCACCCTCCGCCGCTACGACGAGGCGCGATACTCGGCGCATGCCTGACGCGCCCGACGCCCCCGACTATGTCGCCGCCATCGACCAGGGCACGACCAGCACCCGGTGCATCCTGTTCGACCGCTCCGGGCGACCGGTCGCCTCGGCCCAGAGGGAGCACCGGCAGATCTTCCCCCAGGCCGGGTGGGTCGAGCACGACGCGATGGAGATCTGGGCCAACACCCAGCGCGTGGTCGCCGACGCGCTGGCCGCCGCCGCAGTCACGCCGTCCGCCGTGGCCGCGGTCGGGATCACGAATCAGCGCGAGACGACGGTGGTCTGGGACCGGCGCACCGGCGTCCCGGTGCACCACGCGATCGTGTGGCAGGACACCCGCACCGCGGCGCTGTGCGAGGCGCTCGGGGCGCTCGGTGGTGGCGCGCAGCGCTACCAGTCGCGGGTCGGGTTGCCGCTGGCCACCTACTTCGCCGGGCCCAAGGCCCGCTGGATCCTGGACCACGTGCCCGGCGCGCGGGCGAACGCCGAGCGCGGCGACCTGCTGTTCGGCACCATCGACAGCTGGCTGATCTGGAACCTCACCGGCGGGGTCTCCGGGGGCGTTCACCTGACCGACGTGACCAACGCCAGCCGCACCATGCTGATGAACCTGGACACGCTGGTCTGGGACTCGGCGATCACCGCGGAGATGGGGGTGCCGGTGGCGATGCTGCCGCAGATCCGGCCCTCCTCCGGGGAGTTCGGGCGCGCGGTCGGCGTGCTGGACGGCGTGCCGATCACCGGGGTGCTCGGCGACCAGCAGGCGGCGACGTTCGGGCAGGTCTGCTTCGAGCCGGGCACCGGCAAGAACACCTACGGCACCGGCAACTTCTTCCTGATGAACACCGGCCCGCTGAAGGTGACCAGTGCCAACGGGCTGCTGACCACGGTCTGTTACCAGATCGCCGGCGAGGCACCGGTGTACGCGCTGGAGGGCTCGATCGCGGTCACCGGGTCGCTGGTGCAGTGGCTGCGCGACAACCTCGGGCTGATCTCCTCGGCGGACGAGGTGGAGACCCTGGCCGCCTCGGTGGCGGACAACGGCGGGGCCTACCTGGTGCCGGCGTTCTCCGGCCTGTTCGCGCCGTACTGGCGCTCCGACGCGCGCGGAGCCCTGGTCGGGCTCACCCGCTACGTGACCAAGGCGCACATCGCCCGGGCCGCGCTGGAGGCCGTGGCGTACCAGACCCGGGAGGTGGTCGAGGCGATGGTGGCCGACTCCGGGGTGCACCTGTCCGAGCTCAAGGTGGACGGCGGGATGGTGGTCAACGACCTGCTGATGCAGTTCCAGGCGGACATCCTCGACGTTCCGGTGGTGCGACCCCAGGTCACCGAGACGACGGCGCTCGGGGCCGCCTACGCGGCGGGCCTGGCGGTGGGCTACTGGGCCGGTCTGGACGACCTGCGCGCCAACTGGATCGAGGGCGGCCGCTGGATCCCCTCGATGGACGCCGCCACCCGTGACCGCCTGTTCGGCCAGTGGAAGAAGGCCGTCACCCGCACCCTCGACTGGGTCGACGCCGACACCCCCTGATGCCCCCCTCGGCCCAACGACCCCACGCCCACCCGAGCCAACGCCGCCCGCCCCACACCCGCCCCCGGGCCCCCACCGACCCAACCCCGCCC
>JBAPWU010000124.1:0-3544 GCA_049283855.1 Kineosporiaceae bacterium | reverse complement strand
GTCGCGGTCTTCGCCGTCGGCGCCATCGGTGGCGTGCAGCGCACGCCGTACGCCGCGCTCTTCCGCCGCCTGGTCCGGCCCCGGCTGGGCCCACCCGGCGATCTCGAGGACCCCGCGCCGCCGCGGTTCGCCCAACTGGTCGGCCTGACGGTGACCGGCCCGGCTCTCCTGCTGACCGGTGCCGGCGTCGGCCCGGCCCTCGAGGTGGGGGCCGCCCTGGCCCTGGTCGCTGCGTTCCTGAACGCCGCCTTCGGGCTCTGCCTGGGCTGCGAGCTCTTCCTGCTCATCCGGCGCGCCCGCGGCTGAGCCCGCGAACCTGCCTGAGCGCGTGGGCGACTCCGTCCGGACCGCTCGCGTAGACACTGTCGGTGGTCGGTGCCAGGGTGGCCGAATACCGAGGAACGCAGGGTTCTGCGGCGGAAGGGAGCAGGTCATGACCATCCACGTGGGTCCTTGGCCGGACGGCTACCCGTGCTGGATCGACCTCGGCACGGGTGATCGCGAAGGCGCCTGGGCGTTCTACGCCTCGGTGATGGACTGGCAGCTCGTCGACACCGGCGCGGAGACCGGCCACTACGCCATCGCCATGTCCGACGGCGCCTCCGTCGCCGCGATCGGCCAGGCGCAGCCGGGTGCGCCGACCGCCTGGTCGACCTACTTCGCGACGTCCGACGTGGACAAGACCGCCGAGCTGATCACCGCGGCCGGCGGCACCCTGCTCCTGCCCCCGGGCGACGTGGGCCCGATGGGCCGGCTCACCATCGCTCTCGACCCGACCGGGGCCGTCTTCGGCGCCTGGCAGGCCGGCCTCAACACCGGCGTCGGCAAGGTTCGGCTGCCCGGCTCGATGAGCTGGCACGATCTGATGACCCGCGATCCCACGGCGGCCCGGGCGTTCTACGGCGCGGTGTTCGGGTGGCAGTTCACTCCGATCGGCACCGACCTGGACGAGTACGCCACGGTCAGCGGAGAGAGCCCCTCGGGCATGATCTGTGCCATCGGCGCCATGGACGCCTCGGTTCCGGCTGAGGTACCCGCGCACTGGCGGGTCTACTTCTCGGTCACCGATGCGGACGCCGCGGTGCAGCGGGTGCGCGACGGCGGCGGCACCGTGCAGGCGGCCCCCGTGGACACCCCCTACGGCCGGATGGCCCAGGTCACCGATCCCCAGGGCGCCCCCTTCATCCTGATCGACCACGCGATCGGTCAGATGTCGTAGGGGACGGCCGGCTGGAAGGATCCTCCTCCGGCCGGCACTGCCGCTAGGCGTCCGCCAGGTGCCGGACGATGTCCTCCACCCGGACCTTGGCGTCGCCGAACAGCATCTGGGTGTTCTCCTTGAAGAACAACGGGTTCTGCACGCCGGCGTAACCCGTGGCCATCGACCGCTTGAACACGATCACGTCCTTGGCCTTCCAGACCTCCAGCACGGGCATCCCGGCGATGGGGCTGCCCGGCTCCTCCAGGGCCGCCGGGTTCACCGTGTCGTTGGCGCCGATCACGAGGACGACGTCGGTGTCGTCGAAGTCCTCGTTGATCTCGTCCATCTCCAGCACGATGTCGTAGGGGACCTTGGCCTCGGCCAGCAGCACGTTCATGTGGCCCGGCAAGCGCCCCGCGACGGGGTGGATGCCGAACCGGACCGTGATCCCCTTGGCACGCAGCTTGGAGGTCAGCTCGGCCACCGGGTACTGGGCCTGGGCGACCGCCATCCCGTAGCCGGGGGTGATCACCACCGACTTGGCCTCCAGCAGCAACTCGGCGGCGCCCTCGGCGTTGATCTCGCGGTGTTCGCCGTAGTCGCGGGCCTCGCCGGTGACCGCGCCGTCCGAGCCGAACCCGCCGGCGATGACCGAGATGAACGACCGGTTCATGGCCTTGCACATGATGTAGCTCAGGATCGCACCGGAGGAGCCCACCAACGAGCCGGTGATGATCAGCAGGTCGTTGTTCAGCATGAACCCGGCCGCAGCGGCGGCCCACCCGGAGTAGCTGTTCAGCATCGACACGACCACCGGCATGTCCCCGCCGCCGATCGCGGCCACCAGGTGGAAGCCGAGCAGCAGGGCCAGCACGGTCATCACCGCGAGCGGGATGACGGCCCGGGGCAGGTCCGCGGACAGCGAGGAGTGGTCGGTCATGAACCACACCATCAGGGCGATGGAGGAGAGGATGACCGCCAGGTTGAGCAGGTGCCGGCCGGGCAGCGTCAACGGGGAGGACTTCATCCGTGCGCTCAGCTTGGCCCAGGCCACGACCGAGCCGGTGAACGTCACGGCACCGATGAACACCCCGAGGAAGACCTCGACGGAGTGGATGTAGGCCATCGCGTCGGTGGCCGTCGGGTCGGCCTCGAGGAACGAGTTGTACCCGACCAGGACGGCGGCGATGCCGACGAAGCTGTGCAGCATGGCGACCAGCTCGGGCATGCCGGTCATCTCGACGGTTCTGGCCCGCCACGAGCCGATCACCAGGCCGATCAGCATCGGGACCGCGATCAGGACGGCGGTCACCGACCACGGACGGGCGGTGTCGCGCAGGGCCAGGACGATCGTGGCGACCAGCGCGATCGCCATGCCGCCCATACCGAGCCGGTTGCCGCGTTCAGCGGTCTCGTGCTTCGACAACCCGCCGAGGGCAAGGATGAACAGCACGCCGGCGATGATGTAGGCGGCGGTCACCAGGCCGTTGATCCGGGTGCCGCCACCGGCGGTGGCTGCCTCGAGGGTGGTCGCCGCCGTGGTCCAAGCGGTGGTCAGGATGGCCATCTCGGGTCAGTCCTTCCGGAACATCTGGAGCATCCGCAGCGTCACCAGGAAACCGCCGAAGATGTTGATACTGGCCACCAGCACGGCGATCACCGCCAGCACCGTCACCGCGAGGTTGTCGTTGCCCACCTGGAGCAGGCCGCCCACCAGGATGATCCCGGAGATCGCGTTCGTCTCCGACATCAGGGGCGTGTGCAGCGCATGGGCCACGTTCGAGATCACGTAGAACCCGACGAAGACGGCGAGCGCGAAGACGGTGAAATGGCCGAGGAAGGCGGTCGGAGCGTAGGCGGCCAGCACCGCGAACAGGACGGCGGCGAGCCCCCCTGCGTAGAGCTTGCGGCGCGGGTCCGGCGGTTTGGGCGGCTCCTTGGGCACCAGGGCCGCCGCAGCGGCGACCGGCGCGGCGGAGACCTGGACCGGCGGCGGCGGCCACATGCTCGTGCCGTCCTTGACCGCGGTCAGTCCGCGGACCACCACGTCGTCCATGTCCAGCACCGTCTGGCCGTTCTTGTCCGGGGTCAGCAGCTTGAACAGGTTGACGATGTTGGTGCCGTACAGCTGTGAGGTCTGGGCGGGCAGCCGGCTGGTCAGGTCGGTGTACCCGAGGATCGTGACCTGATTGGCGCTCACCACCTTCTGGTCCGGCACGGTCAGCTCGCAGTTGCCGCCGTTGGCCGCGGCCAGGTCGACGATCACCGACCCGTGGGCCATCCTCGCCACGGTGTCGGCCTTGATCAATTTCGGTGCGGGCCGGCCCGGGATCAGCGCCGTGG
>JBAPWU010000123.1:0-1500 GCA_049283855.1 Kineosporiaceae bacterium | reverse complement strand
GGCCGGGGCCGCGGGCTCGGCTGAGGCCGACCTGTCGTTCGTGGTGACCCACCTCCTGCGGGGAGTGGTCTACGCCGATCGGCACCCCGTCGTCTGGCAGCAGCTCCTGGCGCTGCAGGGCAGGGTGCGCGACTACGTCTCGGTGCTCGCGCTGCTGGTCGTGGTCGACGAGGCCGAGGGGTACGCCTTCCTGCGCTCGCGGCCCGATGACGAGACGCCCGAGGTCGACGGGCCGGCGCCGGCGCGCCTGATCCCGCGGCGGGCGCTGTCGTACCCGGTGAGTCTGTTGCTGGCCCTGCTGCGCAAGCGTCTGGCCGAGTTCGACGCCTCCGACGCCGGCACCCGCTGTGTGGTCACCCGCGACCAGATCGTGCAGATGCTGCAGGTGTTCCTGCCCGCGGCCCGCACCGAGGCGCGGCTGGTCGACCAGATCGAGGCGGCGATCGGCAAGGTGGTCGAGCTGGGCTTCCTGCAGCGCGTCGGCGACGGCGACGGCTACGAGATCCGGCGGATCATCAAGGCATTCGTGGACGCCGAGTGGCTCGCCGCCTTCGAACGGTCCCTGCTCGCTGCCGTCGGTCCCGACGAGCCCGAGCCCGACGACGAGGATGTGGGGGCGCCGTGACCGCGGGTCTGTTCAGTGAGGTCGAGCTGGAGGACACCTCGACCGAGCGAATGGTCGGCTACCGGCTGGACCGCCTCGAGGTGCTCAACTGGGGCACCTTCCACGGACAGGTGTGGAGCTTCTGCCCACGCGGTGCCACCAGCCTGCTCACCGGTGACATCGGGTCGGGCAAGTCCACCCTGGTCGATGCGCTGACCACGTTGCTGCTTCCGGCGCACCGGGTCGCCTACAACAAGGCGGCCGGGGCCGCCGCCCGCGAACGCGACCTGCGCTCCTACGTGCTCGGTTACTACAAGTCCGAACGCAACGAGACCACCGGCACCACCCGTCCGATCGGCCTGCGCCAGGACGGCCACTCGCACTCGGTGCTGCTGGCCACATTCACCAATCCCGCGGTCGGGGCCACGCTCACCCTGGCCCAGGTGTTCTGGACCCGCGAGCCCGCCTCGGGCCAGCCGGAGCGGTTCTTCGCCGTGGCGGAGCGCGACCTGAGCATCGCCGAGGACTTCGTCGGCTTCGGCGGCGAGATCGCTACCCTGCGCAAGCGGCTGCGAGCAGGCGGGGTGCGGGTGCACGAGCGGTTCGCCGAGTACGGGCGCGATGCCCGCCGTCTGCTCGGCATCCCCTCCGAGCAGGCTCTGGACCTGTTCCACCAGACGGTGTCGATGAAGGCCGTCACCGACCTGAACGACTTCGTGCGCACCCACATGCTGGAGCCGTTCGACGCCAAGTCGGCGATCGAGACCCTGATCACCCACTTCGACGACCTGACCCGCGCCCACGATGCGGTGGTCCGGGCCCGGGCCCAGCTCGAGGCGCTGACCCCGCTGCTGGCCGAGTGCGACGCCCACGATGCCCTGGCCGCCGCGGTGGCC
>JBAPWU010000122.1:0-3168 GCA_049283855.1 Kineosporiaceae bacterium | reverse complement strand
CCCGCCCGGCGTGCCCGACCCGGCGGTGTGGGGTCCGCACGAGCCCGGCGGCCGATCGTGAACGAGGTGCTGGACGTCGTCGTCCGCGCGGTCTGTGTGGTGGCCGCGTTCCTGGTGCTGCCGCTGGTGGTCGGCCAGACCGAGCACAAGGTGATGGCGCACATGCAGGGCCGGCTCGGGCCGATGTACGCCGGGGGGTTCCACGGCTGGGCGCAGCTGGTCGCCGATGGGGTCAAGTTCGCCCAGAAGGAGGAGATCGTGCCGGCCGCCGCCGACCGCACGGTCTTCCGGCTGGCGCCGGCGGTCTCCCTGGTGCCCTACCTGGTGGCCCTCGCCGCGGTGCCGCTGTCGCCGTCCCTGGTCGCCGCCCAGCTCGACGCGGGGCTGCTGTTCGTGCTGGCCGCGAGCGCGGTGGGGGTGCTCGGCACCCTGATGGCCGGATGGTCGAGCGCGAACAAGTACGCCCTGCTCGGGGCGATGCGTTCGGCCGCGCAGCTGCTGGCCTACGAGGTGCCCATGGTGCTGGCCGCCAGCAGCGTCGCGCTGGCCGCGGGCACGCTCTCCCTGGTCGGGATCGCCCAGGCCTGGCAGCCCTGGTGGTTGGTCTGGCAGGCGCCGGCGGCGTTCGTGTTCGTGGTCGCCGGGCTGGCCGAGCTGCAGCGGCCACCGTTCGACATGCCGGTCGCCGACACCGAGCTCGTCTCCGGCCCGTACACCGAGTACGGCGGGCTGCGGTTCGCGCTGTTCCTGCTGGCCGAGTACGCGGGGATCGTCCTGCTCGCCGGCATGGTCGCGGTGCTGTTCCTGGGGGGCTGGCGAGGGCCGTTCGAGGGCGTCCTCGGCCCGGTGTGGACCCTGCTCAAGGCCGGCCTGATCGCCGTCGGGGTGATCTGGATCCGGGTCTCCTGGCCCCGGATGCGCGAGGACCAGCTGCAGCGCCTGGCCTGGGGGGTGCTGGTCCCCGTGTCCCTGGCCCAGCTCGCCATTACCGCAATCGTGGTGGTCGCGCGGTCCTGACGGGTTAGGCTTGGCTTTGTATCCGTGAGTGCTCGGCCCAGCACGTTGCGGAAGCGGAGGAAGCATGGGACGGCCCCGACGACAGGAGCCGCGGCGCGCGCAGCTGATCGCTGCGACGCAGCGCGTGCTGGCGCGCGACGGACTGGTCGGTCTGCGCGTGCGCGAGGTGGCGGCCGAGGCCGGGATGAGCCCGGCGTCGGTGCTGTACTACTTCCCCGACTCCTTCCAGCTCGCGGTCCAGGCGATGGACCAGGCCGCGCATGCCTGTGCGACCGAGCGGGCCGCGGTGGCGGCGTCCATCCCCGATCCGGCCCAGCGCGTGGTCGCCCTGGTCATGATGGACATCCCCGATCCGCTGCCGGGGATCCGGCGTGCCTTCTGCGAGATCCCGGGCCAGGTCACGGACCATCCCGAGCTGGCGGCGTTGATCGATTTCGTGCTCCGCGACCAGATCGCCGTGATGCAGGCGGC
Organism: Kineosporiaceae bacterium; assembly: GCA_049283855.1. GTDB lineage: Bacteria > Actinomycetota > Actinomycetes > Actinomycetales > Kineosporiaceae > JADJPO01. Next base: position 1,680 of record JBAPWU010000122.1, on the reverse strand, counting down.
GATCGAGGACGGCGCGGCCTCCGGTGCGTTCGTGACCGCCGGAGATCCGGAGCTGCTGGCCCGGGGCATCGTGGCGAACCTGCATGCGATCAACCCCTACCGGGTGTGCGGGCTCGAGACGGCGCAGCAGGCCCGGGCCCGGATGCTCGCCCACCTGGAGTGCGCGCTGGGGTGTGCCCTTCCGGTGGCGCCCGCCCACCGGCGCGATCCCCGCGCGGCCACACCCGAGGGCGCCGAGCGTCCGGCCCCGGCGCCGTCGGCCACGGCCAGCCCCGACCCGGTCGACGTCCACCACTGATCGCGACGGTGCCACCGGCGCTGCCTGTCCGGCCGATCAGCGGGCGTGCGTCCGGCGCCGTGCCAGGTGCACCAGTTGGTAGTCGCCGGCGTCGGTGCGATGGGTCTCGACGTAGCCGTGACGGGTGTACAGGCGCAGGTTCGCCGCGCTGTGCTCACCGGTGAACAGGCGCACCTCCCGGACGTCGTCCGGAAGGGTGCGCTCGGCCTCCAGCAGCAGGCGGGTTCCCAGCCCCTGCCCCTGCAGGTCGGGCGCGACGACGAGGCGACCGAGGTCGGCGACGCCCTCGCCGGGCCGGATGCGGACCCGGACGGCGGCCACCAGCCGGTGACCCGTGCGCAGGCCCAGCGCGATCACCGCGGGATCGGCCAGCTCGGCCAGCAGCTCGCCCAGGGTCTGGGTCAGCGGCGGCAGGTAGGGGTCGGCGTGCAGCTGCGCCTGCTCGGCGTAGGCGCTGCGCTGCAACGTGAACAGCTCGCCGGCATCGTGCGCGGTGAGCGGTCGGAGAGACACCTGCACTGCGGAACCGGTCACGCCGGGCAGCATCTCAGCCGGTCGACCGTGCCGGCCCGGCGGCGAGCGGCCCCACCGAGCGCGGCCACCAGAACCGATCGCCCATCATCACCGCGATCGCCGGCACGAGCACGGTGCGCACCACCAGGGTGTCGAGCAGCACGCCGACCGTCGTCCGCGATCTCACCGGGCGTCGCGGCGCTGCGGCGCCTGCTGTAGGACAGGAAGGGCGTGTTGTCCGCACAGTGTCGCGGAGGACCTCGACAAAGCGGCAGGATGCTCGCGTGAGCGCGAAGCAGGAGCGGCGACCAGGCACCGGGGCCGGCCTGCTGCGCGGCCTGGCCACCACCGCCGCCGCGATGCTCCGGCCGGCGCACACCGCCGAGTACCCCGATGTTCAGCCCGACCTGCCGCCGCGGACCCGGGGCGTGATCGCCCTGCTGCAGGAGAACTGCACCTCCTGCATGCTGTGCGCCCGGGAGTGCCCCGACTGGTGCATCTACATCGACTCGCACAAGGAGACCCTGCCCGCGGTGGGCGGAGGCCGGGCCCGGCAGCACAACGTGCTCGACCGGTTCGCGATCGACTTCTCGCTGTGCATGTACTGCGGCATCTGCATCGAGGCCTGCCCGTTCGACGCCCTGTTCTGGTCGCCCGAGTTCGAGTACGCCGAGTTCGACGTCCGCAACCTGCTGCACGAGAAGGAACGGCTCTCCGGCTGGCTGGCCAGCGTGCCGGCCCCTCAACAGCTGGACGACGCCGCCGTCGAGCCCAAGGAGGTCGCCGCCTCGCTCTCCCGGGTGCCCGCGCCCCCGGCCGACCCGTCCCCCACGCCCCACCCGGACGACGAGGCCTCCACCGAGCCGACC
>JBAPWU010000121.1:0-3634 GCA_049283855.1 Kineosporiaceae bacterium | reverse complement strand
GGCCACCGCGTCCCCGTGCGTGCAGGCGATGGCCGCCGCCCCCGCCCTGATGCTGGACAAGGCCCGGGTGCCGCTGTCGACGGCGGGTGCCGCGGCCTGGGGGTCGCCGACGATCATCGCCCGGTGCGGGCTGGACGAGCCCGCCCCGAGCAGGAGGACCTGCCTGGAGGTCGACGGGGTGGACTGGGTGATCGACGAGGCGGCCGATCCGATGACGGCCATCAGCTACGGCCGCTCCCCCGCGGTCGAGCTGTGGGTGCCGGCCTCCTACGGCATGAGCGCCCTGCCCTCGGCCCTGGTCGATGCCGCCCCGATCGCCCGGGCGCTGCCGACGACCGCCCGGGCCTGCATCGGCTGAGGGTGATCGACCTCAGCGCAGGCCGGTGGGCCGGCGCAGGGCCAGGGTGAGCAGCCGGTCGACCAGATCGGGATAGGGCAGGCCGGTCTGCTCCCACATCCGCGGGTACATCGAGAACGGGGTGAACCCCGGCATGGTGTTGATCTCGTTGACCACCACCCGGCCGCCCTCCTGCACGAAGAAGTCGACCCGGGCCAGGCCCTCGCACCCCATCGCCTCGAACGCACGCGCCGCCAGGTCACGCACGGTGCGCACCACCCGGTCGGGCAGGTCGGCCGGGCAGGTCAGCTGCACGCTCGCCTCGTCCAGGTACTTGGCCTCGAAGTCGTAGAACTCGTGCCCGCCGCCGACCTCGATCTCCCCCGGCAGGCTGGTCGCCGGCGGTCCGCCGTCCGCGCTCTCGAGCACCGCACACTCGATCTCGCGGCCGCTCACCATCGCCTCGATCACGACCTTGGGGTCGTGCGCCCGGGCCGCCTCGATCGCGGCGTCCAGGTCCTCGGCGCGCGAGACCTTGGTGATCCCGATGCTCGACCCGGCCCGGGCCGGCTTGACGAAGACCGGGTAGCCGAGCTCCTCGACGTCGTCACGGACGCGGTCCGGGTGGCGCTCCCAGTCCCGCGGGCGGACCACGGTGTAGGGGCCGACCGGCAGCCCGGCGCCGTCCAGAAGGATCTTCATGTAGTGCTTGTCCATGCCGGCGGCGCTGGCCAGGACCCCGGAGCCGACGTAGCGCACGTCGGCCAGTTCGAGCAGGCCCTGCAGGGTGCCGTCCTCACCGAACGGCCCGTGCAGCAGGGGGAAGACCACGTCGACGCTGCCCAGCGTGCGGGGCACCTGCCCGGGCTCCAGCACGGTCAGCTCCCCCGCGCCGGCCTCCAGCGGCAGCACCACCCCGGGCCCCTCGTCCTCGCTGACCCGTGGCAGCTCACCGGCCTCGATCTGCCAGCGCTTGGGGTCGTCCGAGGCGAGCACCCACCGCCCGTTCGGGGTGATCCCGATCGGCACCACGTCCCACGCGTCGGTGTCGATCGCCCGCAGCACCCCCGCGGCGGTGACACAGCTGATCGCGTGCTCACTCGAGCGGCCGCCGAAGACGACCGCGACCCGGGGACGGCGGCGCTGCGCGGGGCCGGCATTCTCGCTCATCGCCGTCGACCCTACTCGCTCGCCTAGTGTTGACCGTCATGGAGCGCAGCAGTCTGTCCCCCGCCACCGTCGCCGTGACCTCGGGGCGGCCCGAGCCCGACCCGAACGCATCCCCGACGACCCCGGTGATGTTCGCCTCGACCTACGCCGCCAGTCCCGGCGCCTCCCGTGAGGGCGACCTCGGGTACGGGCGCTGGGCCAACCCGACCTGGACGGCGTTCGAGGAGGCCCTGGGCGCCCTCGAGGGCGGGGACTCGCTGCTGTTCGGCTCGGGGATGGCCGCCACGGCCTCGGTCCTGGCCCTGGTCCCGCCCGGTGGGGTCGTCGTCACCTCGGCGGGCGCCTTCTACAACGGCACCATGGCCCTGCTCGCCGAACTGGAGCGCCTCGGTGCCGTGCAGGTGCGGCGGGCTCCGATGACCGATCTGGCGGCCGTCACCGAGGCGCTGGACGGCGCGGCGCTGCTGTGGCTGGAGACCCCGAGCAACCCGCTGCTGGAGGTGGCCGACCTGCCGGCCCTGGCCGGCGCCGGACGCGCGGCCGGAGCGGTGGTGGCGGCGGACAACACCTTCGCCACCCCGATCGGCCAGCGCCCGCTCACCCACGGGGCCGACATCGTCGTGCACTCGGTGACCAAGTACCTGTCGGGCCATTCCGACGTGGTGCTGGGTGCGACGGTGACCCGGGACGGCGAGATCTACGAGCGGCTGCACGCCCACCGGACCCTGCACGGATCGATCCCCGGGCCGATGGAGGCGATGCTGGCCCTGCGTGGCCTGCGCACCCTGCACCTTCGGGTGGAGCGGGCCTGTGCGAATGCCGCCGAGCTGGCCCGACGCCTGTCCGAGCGGCCCGAGCTCAGTCGGGTGCGGCACCTGTCCCTGCCCGAGGACCCCGGGCATGCGCTCGCCGCCGCGCAGATGGACACCTTCGGGGCGATCGTGTCGATCGAGGTGGCCGCGGGGGCGGAGGCCGCGGAGCGGTTGTGCGCCGCGACCCTGGTCTGGCTGCACGCGACCAGCCTCGGCGGGGTGGAGTCGAGCCTGGAACGGCGGCGCCGTCACGCCGGCGAGCCGAGCGACGTGCCCGACAACCTGGTCCGGCTCTCGGTCGGCATCGAGGACGTCGAGGACCTCTGGTCCGACCTCGTCCACGCCCTGTCCCACCTCTGACCGGCCGCGGTCAGGGCCGGCGTCTGGCCTTGCGGGGGTTGCCGGTGCGCGGCTGTCCGTGCTCGCGCGGATCCCAGCGCCGGGCCGGCGCCGGCTCTCCCCGGATCTGCTCCAGCAGACCCGTGATCGCCGCCATGATCTCCTCGGTGGCCGCGCGCAGCGTCTCGGCGTCCAGGGGCCTGTCCCGGAAGCGCGCCAGATCGACCGGCGGCCCCGCCCGGATCTGCACCCGCGTCGGACGCAGGATCCGCAACCGCGCCGAGTACGGCGGGAGCAGCCGTTGCGGGCCCCACTGGGCGATCGGGATCACCGGACACCCGGTGGTCAGCGCGATCCGCGCGGCACCGGTCTTGCCGACCATCGGCCACAGGCCCGGGTCGCGGGTCAGGGTGGCCTCGGGGTAGATCGCGACGCACTCACCGGCGCGCACGGCGTCCATCGCCGAGGCGAGCGCGCGGCCGGCGTCGTGGCTCTCGCGGTGCACCGGGATCTGCCCGGCCCGGGCGACGATCGCCCCGAGCAGGGGCAGATCGAACACCGCCTGCTTGCCGATGAACCGTGGCGGGCAGCCGTGATCGAGCAGGAACTGCCCGAAGGTGAACGGATCGGTGTGGGAGAGGTGGTTGCCGACCGCCACGAACCCGCCGGTGCGGGGCAGGTGTTCCCCGCCGGCCCAGTCGGGGCGGGTGAGCAGGCCGAGCACCGGACGGACCAACGACTCGGCGAACCGGTAGGCCCAGCTCAGCTGCCGCGCCGGGGCGGGAGGGGTCGCGCTCACGGCCGCCCATCCTCCCCGCCGGATCGAGCCCTGTCGAGGCGGGGAGGGCAGGCACACCGCGATGGCTGGGAGACTGGCCGGATGGACGCAGGCGTGCCGGCCGACGCGGCGTGGACGCTCGTGCTGCCGGTCAAGGGCGGCCCGCTGGCCAAGTCTCGCCTGGGCGCGATCCCGGGG
>JBAPWU010000120.1:0-4769 GCA_049283855.1 Kineosporiaceae bacterium | reverse complement strand
CGGTGCCGCCGGCGGCGGCGGCCGCGCCCCAGGCTCCGGCGAGCAGCACGCCGAGCGCCACCAGCACGGTGACGAGGCAGCGCCGGAGGCTCGCGGGCACCGGGTCAGCCTAGGGCGGCGCGCCCCGTGGTCGGCGTTGTCGGTGGCTGCGGCGAGAATGGCCGGGTGTTCGCCGTCCGCTCGATCAGTCGCCGCCGCTGGGCCGTGGCCGGCTGGGCGCTGCTGGCCGTCTCGGCCGCCCAGGTGCTCCTGCGCTACCTGGTGCGCTACCCCGGCGAGCTGTGGCAGCTCGACCTCGAGGTCTACCGCGACGGCGCCGCGAACCTGCTCGCCGGCTACCCGGTCTACGACTGGCTGACCGGCGCCCCACAGTTCCTGCCCTTCACCTACCCCCCGTTCTCGGCCCTGGCCGCGCTCCCGCTCGCCCTGATCCCGTTCACGGTGGCCGGCTGGGCCTGGTCGGTGCTGCAGGTGCTGCTGCTCTGGTGGGCCACCGGGATCGCCTTCCGGCCGTTCGTGCAGCGGTTCGGCGCGCGCGGGCCCCTGGTCCAGGGGGCGGTCGCGGCGGTGCTGATGCAGTTGCTGCCGGTCTCGGACGGCATCCGGTTCGGGCAGGTGAACGCGATCGTGGTGACCCTGTGCCTGGCCGACGCCGCTCGCCGGGTGCCCGATCAGAAGCGGTGGTGGCCAACGGGTTCCCTGGTGGGGCTGGCCGCAGCGGTCAAGCTCACCCCGGCCGCGTTCTGGGTGCACTACGCCGTCGCACGCCGCTGGACGGCGCTGATGGTCTCGGTCGGCACGGCGGCTGCGGTGACCCTGGTCGCCGCCGCGGCGGCACCGTCCGCCAGCGCCGCGTTCTGGACCGATGCCCTGCTGGACCCCGACCGGCTCGGCCCCAACGCCGGCACCTCCAACCAGTCGATCCGTGGCGCCCTGATGCGCGTCGGGCCGCAGAGTGCCTCGGCGCAGACCGCGATCTGGGCTGTGGCCGTGCTGGCCGTGGCGGGTCTGGGCTTCACCCTCTCGGCCCGGCTGGATCGCCTCGGTGAGCCGGTGGCGGTGGTGGCCACGGTCGGCATGATCGCGGTCCTGGTCTCACCGGTGTCCTGGATCCATCACTGGCACTGGGGAGTCGCGGTGATCGGTGCCGTGCTGGGGGACGGCCTGGTCCGGGCCCGGGTGCTGGCGGCCCTCGGGCTCACGACCGTGCTGGCACTGCCGCTGCCCTGGTGGGGTGGGGCGTGGGCGGGGCACGGTCCGTTGGTCGGGCTGCTCGGCCGGGTGGTCGAGCAGTCCTACACGATCCTGGCGGTCCTGGCGCTGATCGCGTTGTGGCGGCTGGTCGCCCTGCCGGCTGCGGTCGGTCGGTCACAGCGGCGTGGCGACTCCGGCCGCGCCGAGCAGGGTGAGCCCGGCCAGCGTGGCGCAGACCCCGGCGCCGATCCGACGCACCGTGGTCAGGCGTACGTGCCGCAGCAGGGTGCGGCCGGCGACCGCGCCGATCCCTGAGACCAGCAGCAGGGCGATCCAGGCCCCGGCGAACACCGAGAGCGGGTGCTGGTAGCGCACCACGAGACCGGCCGTGAGCAGTTGGGAGAGGTCGCCCCACTCGGCGAGGAAGAGCACCACGAAGCTGGCTCCGACGACGCGCAGCCCGGTCGCCCCCACCCGCCCCCGGCCGGCGAACTCCTCCTCGGCGTCGGCCTCGTCGGCGTCGGCCCTCCCCGCCCCGCGCCAGAGCACGACGGCGCCGACGGCGAACAGCAGACCGGCGGCGAGGGTGATCGGTTGTGCGGGGAGCCGGGTCAGCAGGTCGCCCAGGCTGACCGCGATCATGCACTGGACGGCGAAGGCCAGGCCGACCCCGATCCAGGTGAGCAGCGGTCGGCCCCGGGTGGCCAGCACCAGGGTCGCCACGAAGGTCTTGTCCGGCAGCTCGACCGGTGCGATCAGCAGGAACGAGGCGACGGCGACGGCGAGGTCCATTGCCGCCAGGCTAGCGGCACCTCACTGCCGGGGAATGCTCAGGTCCGAATGCGCACGGCTGGCGGCGCGCAGATGGGCCGTGCGATCCACCAGGCCCACCATGGTCAGCGCCCTCTCGTAGCAGATCGACGATTCCGGGGCGTGCCCGGTGGCGCTGAACCGGTCACCGAGGTCGCGCCAGGTGCGGGCCGTCGCCCGGCTCCTCGGGGCGCGGCCCAGGACGTGGATCGCGTCGCGATACCGCTCGAGGGCCGCCTCAGCCAGGCCCAGCGCCGCTTCGACATCGCCCAGGACAACCAGGGTCGCGGCCGATTCCTCGTGCTCGTCAGGGGTCTTGCGGGCGGTGGCCGCGAGGGCGAGCGGGTGAGCCGCGGCCGCATTCCCGAGCAGCAGCTGTGCCGCTGCCGCCGTGCGGCCCCAGCGCACCCAGTCCACCTCACTGCCGAGATCGGCGAGGTGATCCTCGATCAGAGTCAGCGTCTGCCAGGCCTCGGCCGCCCGCGGCGGCTCGGTGCCGAGCAGCAGCTGTGCCATGGCGATCCGGAGCCGAACCAGGTCTCGGGAGTTGGCCGACTCGGAGATCCGCGCGAGAGCCCGATCGGACAGGTGCAACGCCTCGTTGACCTCGCCGAGGCTGTCCGCGACCAGGGCGGCGTTCCAGTAGATGGCGGCCTGCCCGCCGGCGGTGCCGTGCGAGTCGACGTCCTGGATGAGGCTGCGGGCCCAGGCCATGGCGTGGGACAGGTCACCGATCTCGTGGTGGGCCCAGAGCAGGGTGGCGGCGAGGCGGTAGTACTCCTCGGTGCCGGTCAGGCCCTGATCGATTGTGGCGTCGAGGGCCTGGTGGCCGACAGCCACGGCGCGATGAATGTCGCCGGACTCGAGGTACCAGCCGCACAGGTTCACGCCCACGGACGTCACGGGGAGGTGGGTCGCGCGGCGACGACTGCGCTCGAACAGCGGGATCAGCGTCTGGATGGCGTCGTGCAGCTCGCCCGTCTGCTCCTGTGCCCTGGCCAGCAGCAGGGTCGACTCGTCCTCGTTGCGCCGGTCAAGCGAACCCTCGGCCAGGAGTTGCGCGAGATGGTCGCGCGCGCTCGCAGCCTCCCCGTGGGTCAGCGCCAGCTGCGCGTAGCTCAGTTCCAGGGCGATGCGACGCTCACGTTCGGACGCCCTGCCCTCCCACAGGACCGAGGCGGAGCATCCCAGCCGTGCGGCCAGGAGTGTCACCACGTCGGCGCTCGGCTGCCGTTTGCCCGACTCCAGCAACGAGATGTAGCTCGCCGACAGGTCCTCGCCCGCGAGTTCGCTCTGGGACATGCCGGCGTCCCGGCGCAGACGAGCCAACCGAGCGGCGAACGCCTGACGCTCGGCGACCTCGATGACCGGAAGGGTCGCGTCAGCGGGCATTGAGTCTCTCACCCTCCGTATATGCAAAATGGCACAAAGTGACGCATGGTGCGCCGAATGGGTAACTCTGTCACGATGCTCCCTTGACCCCAGTCAAGTCAGCTTGTGACAGCAAGCTGCACATCGAAGGAGTTACCCATGTCTCGCACGCGTCGCTCGCTGGTCGCCCTCCTCGCTGCCCTCTCGCTCGTTGTCTCCGGTGTCGTGGTGTCGTCGGCGGGATCAGGTTCCGTGAACGCAGGCCAGAGCTTCTGCTGCGTCTGACACCCCGTCATCGAGTGTGTCTTCAGCACACTCGATGACCGATCCGGCCACTTTGTGCGGCGGGGGGTGACGAGCCGATGGCCCGTACGGCTCCGCACCCCCCGCCGCTGTGCTGTGCGGGACGACACCGCGGCCAGGGCGGTGCCTCACGCAGTGGCACACGAGCAGAGTAGTCAGTTTTCCTATGACTGCATAGTCAAACCCGCCATGACACCCGAACCTGGACGAGTCATGCCGGGCCAGGCCCGACGTCATCAAGAGTCACGAACGGCCGTTCACGTACAGATCGGCGACGTCAGATCGGCGACGTACGGTTCGGCGACGTCAGATCGTGAGGCGGCAGAATCAGGGGCAGCGGACGAGGAGGGCCAGAGGATCCACCCGCACCCGCAGCACGCGCGCGGTCCCGGCTGCGTCGCCGTCCAGTTGGACGTGCAGGGGCTGCTCGGCCCGGATCTCCACGCTGCGGCAGCGCAGGTGTTGCACCACGGGGTGTCCGCGCCGGCTGCGGGTGAGCACGGTGACCACCACCGCGCCCCAGCCGACCACGCCGCGCGGGGCCACGACGGCGATGTCGAGCCAGCCGTCGTCGACGAGCGCTCCGGGCATCAGTGGCAGGCCGCCGATCAGTTCGCCGCAGTTGCCCACCAGCACGCTGCGCACCCAGCGGTGGATCGGCGCCCCGCCGTCGATGCGCAGGCTGACCCGGCTGCGCCGCCCGTTCAGCCGGCGGGTACCGGCCACGATGTAGGCCCACCATCCCATCCGTTGCTTCATCTCGGGGCCGACCAGAGCCATCACCTCGGCGTCGAACCCGATCCCGGCCATCACGCAGAATGCGTGGCGCCTCGGATCGTGGTCCTCGCCGGAGACGTCGATCTCGACCCGGCCGACATCGACCGGCCGATCACGCGCTCCGAGCGCGGTGTCCAGGGCGCCGTCCAGGTCGGTCAGAGGCAGGGACAGATTGCGCGCCAACAGGTTCCCGGTCCCGGCAGGCAGGATGCCGAGCGGGGTCGACGAGCCGGCGAGCTCCTCCGCGACGGCCCGCACGGTGCCGTCGCCGCCGTAGGCGAGCACGGCCGCCGGTCCGTGCACCAGGGCCGCGC
>JBAPWU010000119.1:0-4004 GCA_049283855.1 Kineosporiaceae bacterium | reverse complement strand
GCACCGGCCACCGCCACCGCGCCGCCGCGGCCCGGACCTCGCGCCAGCACGACGCCGGTCACCGCCCCGGCCAGGACGGCCGCACCGAGGACGAGCCCGACCACCGTCCGCCACCGACGTCGCGCGTCGGTACTCGATCGGGGCTCGACGCCCCGCAGGTTCACCACGCTCATGCCTACCTGACGCCGGGCCCCGCGATCGCGTTGCACCGGGGGAACGACGGCGTGGATCCCGCTCCGTCAGCCGTAGATGCGGAATCCCCGCTTGGTCTTGCGGCCGAGGTAGCCGGCGGTGACCATCTGCTCCAGCAGCGGCGTCGGCGACCAGCCATGCTCGCGGAACTCCATGTACAGCGTCCTCTGGATCGCCAGCGACACGTCGAGACCGACCACGTCGAGCAGCTCGAACGGCCCCATCGGGTAGCCACAGCCGTTCTTCATCGCCAGGTCGATGTCATCGGCGGTGGCGTAGTGCTCCCCGAGCATGCGCACGGCGTCGTTCAGGTACGGGAAGAGCAGGGCGTTGACGATGAACCCGGCCCGGTCGCCGCAGGTCACCGGGTGCTTGCCGATCCGCCCGCACAGGTCGACCACGGTGGAGACCACGTCGGGCGCGGTGGCCACGGTGTGCACCACCTCGACCAGCTTCATCACCGGCGCGGGGTTGAAGAAGTGCATCCCGATCACGTCGTGCGCGCGCTGGGTGGCCGCGGCGCACTCGATCACCGGCAGCGAGGACGTCGTGGTGGCCAGGATCGCCCCCGGCTTGCAGATCTCGTCCAGCTCGGCGAACAGGGCCCGCTTGACCTCGAGGTCCTCCACGATCGCCTCGACCACCAGGTCGACCTCGCTCAGACCGGCCACCGAGGTGACCCCGTGCAGGCGGCCGAGGGCCGCCGTCCGGGCACTCTCGTCGAGCCGGCCGCGGGCGACCGCCTTGTCCAGGCTGGACGTCACCTTGGCGATCACGCCGGCGACCTTGGCCTCGCCGCGGGCCACGAACGTGACCTCGAGCCCGGCCTTGGCGAAGACCTCGATGATCCCCGAGGCCATCGTGCCCGAGCCGATCACGCCGACCGAGTGCACCGGGCGGACCGGCCCGGTCACGGCCGTCGCCGACGGCGTCGCCGCATCGGGCACCACGGTGGAGGACCCGGGCTGGGCGTAGGTGTAGAAGCCGCGCCCGCTCTTGCGCCCGAGCAGGCCGGCGGTGACCATCTGCTTGATCACCGGAGCCGGCGCGTGCACGCGCTCACGGCCCTGGTGGTACATCGTGTCCAGCACCTCGTAGGCGGTGTCCAGGCCGATCAGGTCCATCAGGGCCAGCGGGCCCATCGGCAGGCCGCAGCCGAACTGCATCGCCGCGTCGATGTCCTCACGGGTCGCGTAGCGCGACTCCAGCAGCCGGACGGCGTGGTTGAGGTAGCCGAACAGCAGGCTGTTCGCGATGAAGCCGGCCCGGTCGCCCACCACCACCGGGGTCTTGCCGAGCCGGGTGAGCAGGGCCACCACGTCATCGATCACACCCTGGTCGCTGACCACGGTGCCGATCACCTCGACCAGCTTCTGCACCGGGGCCGGGTTGAAGAAGTGCAGCCCGATCACCCGCCGGGGGTGCTCGGTGGACACGGCGATATCGGTGACCGGCAGGCTGGAGGTGTTCGTCGCCAGCACCGCCTCGTCGCGGCAGATCGAGTCGAGCTTGCCGAAGATCTCCTTCTTCAGGGCGAGCCGCTCCGGGACGGCCTCGATCACCAGGCCGGCGTCCACCGCCGCCTCCAGCTCGAGGGAGTAGCCGATCCGGCCCAGCAGGGCGTCGGCGTCCTCGCTGGTCAGCTTGCCGCGCGACACCGCACGCTCGACCGAGGTCTTGACCCGGGCCTGGCCCTTGTCCAGAGCGACCTGGTTGACCTCGATCCCGATCACGTTCAAACCGCTGCGCGCCAGGACCTCGACGATCCCGGCCCCCATCGTTCCCAGCCCGACGACGGCAGCAGTGGTGAACTCGCGCGACATGGCATCCTCCTCGACAGGCCCGGCCCTCGCAGTCTGGCACTGCGTGCCCGCTGCCGGGCCGCTCCCGATGCGGCGCTGGACACACTCGCCGGTACCCTTCGCCCGTGCGCTTGGTGATAGCCCGTTGCTCGGTCGACTACGCCGGCCGGCTGAACGCCCACCTGCCCCAGGCCACCCGGCTGCTGCTGGTCAAGGCGGACGGCAGCGTGCTGGTGCACTCCGACGGCGGCTCCTACAAACCCCTGAACTGGATGAGCCCGCCCTGCCGGCTCACCGTCGGGACGCCGTCCGAGCTACAGACTGCCGCCGGAGTGGCCGAGGTCTGGACAGTGCAGCACGACAAGACCGACGACCGGCTCACGGTGCTGCTGCACGAGGTGCTGCACGACAGCTCCCACGAGCTCGGCATCGACCCCGGCCTGGTCAAGGACGGCGTCGAGGCCCATCTGCAGGAGCTCCTGGCCGAGCACGTGCACACCCTCGGCGCCGGATACACCCTGGTCCGCCGGGAGTTCCCGACCGCGATCGGGCCGGTCGACCTGCTGGTGCGCGACCCGGACGGCGCGAGCGTGGCGGTGGAGATCAAGCGCCGCGGCGAGATCGACGGCGTCGAGCAGCTCACCCGCTACCTGGAACTGCTCAACCGCGACCCGCTGCTGGCCCCGGTGCGCGGCGTGTTCGCGGCCCAGGAGATCAAGCCGCAGGCCCGGGTCCTGGCCACCGACCGAGGAATCCGCTGCCTGACCCTCGACTACGACGCTCTGCGCGGCCACGATTCGAGCGAGCACCGTTTGTTCTGAGTGGGATGTGCGAGGGAGGTGGCCCGATGCCGGAGCGAGTGCTCGTGATCGGCGCGGGCGTGGTCGGGCTCACCTGCGCCGTCCGCCTGGCCGAGACCGGCGACCTGATGGTCGATGTGCTGGCCCGCGACCTGCCGGGTGAGACGCCGTCAGCCGTGGGCCCGGTGCCCTGGCTGCCCCCGCCCGCCCACCTCGGGGCGGACGGCGTGCGCTGGGGCCGGGTGACCCGGGCCGCCCTGTGCGAGCTCGCTGAGGGGGGCACGGGCACCGATGCGGGCACCGGTGCGGTGGAGATGATGCCCGGGCGCCTGCTCGCCGCCGACGGCGACGTGCAGCAGGTCAGCGCCCCGGTCGTGCACAGCGCGCGCTATCTGGCCTACCTCGTGCAGCGGCTGTTCTCGGCCGGCGGCACCCTGACCCGGATAGCGCTGCCCGCGCTCCCCCCACGCGGCTTCGTGGTCAACTGCACCGGTCTGGCCGCGCGGGCCCTGGTGCCCGATCCGCAGGTCACCCCGACGGCGCGGCGTTATCTGCGCCTGGGCGAACCGGCCGGCGGCCTCGACCGCTGGTTCGCCCAGGACACGCTCTACGTCGTGCCCGACGGTCGCGGCGCCGTCCTGTGCGGGCCCGCCGAGTCGGACGCGGCCACCCTGCTGGCCCGGGCCGCGGAGATCGAACCCCGGTTGCGCGGGGCGACGGTGACCAGTGACCGGACGTGGGTCCAGGCCAGCCGGCCCACGGTGCACCTGGCCGTGCAGCACGAGCAGGACCGCACCCTGGTGCACTGCTACGGCCACGGCGCGGCCGGACTGAGCCTGTCCTGGGGCTGTGCGGACGACGTCGCGCTGCGCGTGGTCCGGCTGGCGGCGTCCGGGCAGGGAGCCGATCTGGAACCGAAGGGTCTCTGGTAACAGGCTTTGTCCCCGCTTTGCGAGTCCTTGACGATCACCGTCGAGCCCCCCTGCTTAGGTGTGGGACGTGCTCGACGACAGGAGCAAGATGACTCCGGGCCAGGCTATCGACGCCATCGACGATCCGAGCGGCACCACCGGCCGCAGGGCCGAGCGGTACGCGCGCAAGCGGAGCCTGGGCCGCACCCGCGGCCATGCGGCAGGACTGCGGGTGGCCGCCGGGGCCCGTGAGGCCTCCCGGCTGTTCCGCCCGGTGACCCTGAGCCGCCGCCAGGCGC
>JBAPWU010000118.1:0-10805 GCA_049283855.1 Kineosporiaceae bacterium | reverse complement strand
GGCCAGGCCGAGGCGACCGGCCGGCCCGGCGCGGGGCCTGGTGCGGCGGCACGAGTCACCTGTCGGCAGCGCGGGTCGGTTTCTGATGGGTCCGGGCCAGATCGCCGTGCGGCTGATCAGGAGCCGTGCGGCCGGTCAGGACCCGAGACGGGCCAGCTGCCTGGCCGCCCGCTTGACCACTGCCGGGCGCCGGTCGTCGAGGTGGTGCTGCAGGACGGGGATCAGCCACCGCCGCAGGCGGGCGTCTCCCGTGGCGAGGGTGGTCAGGGACTCCATCGTCGAGGTGAGCACGATCCAGTCCGTGGAGTGCTCCAGGAAGGTCCTCAGGAGCCGGACGGCGAGGCGGCGCCGGGGGACGTCCAGCGGAACCTCTCCCAGGATCTGCGCCAGATGCCACTGCACCGATGCCTGCTCGATGGTCGAGACCGGGCCGAGCAACCGGTCGAGGAAGGGCTCCACCCAGGCCGGCCGTTGCCGCGCCACCTTCTCCAGTGCATCGCTCGCGCGCATCCGGACCACCGGGTCGTCGCCCAGGACGCACTCGACCAGCTCGGCCAGTCGATCCGGGGCCGACAGGACCTCGCCGACGATCTCGTTCGCCTGCCCGAGAGATCGGGGATCACCCCCGCGCAGCCGCTGGTCGAGGCCGGCCCGGGTCGCCCTCTGGCGGGGCGTCACGGTGGAGCCCCGGGCCGCCCGCACCGGCGGGGGACGGCGTCCGCGGCCAGCGTGAGCTGGAGCTGACTGACGCCGATGTACCCGGCGCGGAAGCCCGCCTCGCTGTAGGCCAGGTAGTACTCCCAGGTGCGTTTGAAGGTCTCGTCGAACCCCAGCTCGGCCACCGTGTGCCAGCGCGCGAGGAAACGCTCACGCCAGCACCGCAGGGTGCGGGCGTAGTCCGGTCCGAGGTCGCGCCGCTGCGTGATCCGCAGCGCGGTGTGCTCGGCGAGGGTGGACTCGATCGCCTCGAGGGAGGGGATCAGGCCGCCGGGGAAGATGTACTTGTTGATCCAGGAGTAGGTCCGGCGGCTCACCTGCATCCGGTCGTGCGGCATGGTGATCGACTGCAGGGCGATCCGTCCGCCGGGTTCGAGCAGGGCGGCCAGCGTGGTGAAGAACGCGGGCCAGTACTCGGCGCCGACGGCCTCGATCATCTCCACACTGATCACGGCGTCGTAGCGGCCCGACGCCTCGCGGTAGTCCTGCAGCAGGATGGTGACCCGGTCGTCGACGCCGGCCGCACGGACCCGCTCCTCGGCCAGCCTCTTCTGCTCGGCGGACAGGGTGAGCGAGGTGACCGTGGCGCCGCGCCGTGCCGCGCGGATGCTCAGCTCGCCCCAGCCCGTGCCGATCTCGATCACCCGGCTGCCCGCGGTGACCCCGGCGTGGTCCAGCACGCCGTCGATCTTGCGCAGCTGGGCGCGGGTCAGGCCGTCGTCATCGTCGGCGTCTCCGTCGTCGTCCGGGGGGCCGAACCAGCCGGAGGAGTAGGTCATGGTCGGGTCGAGGAAGGTCGCGAACATCTCGTTCGAGAGGTCGTAGTGGGCCGAGATGTTGCGCTGGGCGACGTCTGCGGTGTTCGACTCCAGGCGACCACGCATCCGCTGCGCCCAGACCCGCAGTCCCTGCAGCGGGGGCGGGACGGCCGTGTTCAGGTGGGTGGCGAAGGCGGTGAGCACGTCGGCGAGGCGGGTCGAGCTCCAGTCCCCCGCCTGGTAGGACTCGCCGAAGCCGATGTTGGCGTCGCTGCCGATCCGCCGGAACAGCGCGGCCGGGCGGGCGATCACCATGACCGGGTCGTCGGGGCCGCCGGCTCCCCAGCGTCGGCCGTCGGGCAGCTCGATCCGGATCGGCATCCGCCGGACGCCGGTGCGCAGGATCGCCTCGGCGATCTTGGCGCGGACCGGCACCGGGACGATCGCGGCCGGCACCGCCCGTCCACGGCTCAGCTCGGGCGCCGCGTGCGGACGCCGGGACCAGGGGTCGAGGGTCGAGGAACTCACGAGACCCCTTCCTGAGGTGGGTGCGGTGCCCTGGGCCGGACCGGGATGCGGCCCAGCCACAGCCGGATGCCATGCCACCGGATCAGGGCCGAGACCCGGTAGCCGCCGAGCGGATGACGCAGCACCGCCGCGACCACCGCCGGGTTCGTGGCGGGCCGGCGGGTGCCCCGCAGCGCGACGGTGAAGACGATCCGGCCCTGCTGGCGGAGCGAGACCGCCACGGCGAGCGCCCGGCCCGGCCGGCTGACCCGCATCTCGTAGCGGCCGTCCAGGTCGAGGAAGGGCGAGACGTAGAACTCCTTGGCCGTCTCGGCCCTTCCGGCTGGATCCGGCTCGAGCAGGTAGCAGTGCCGCTCCCCGTAGGTGTTGTGGACCTCGGCGACCACGCACGCGGCGCTGCCGTCGGCGCGCGAGCACCAGTACAGGGTGATCGGGTTGAAGACGTATCCGAGCGATCGGGCGCCGGCGAGCATGACCACCCGGCCGCCGTCCAGGTCCACTCCCCGGGCCCTCAGCCAGGTGTCGAGGTTCTCCCGGATCGAGCGCCGGGGGTCTCCGAGGTGGTCCGCGGCCTCGAACCGGGCGAACGGCCGCAACGGCCGGGGCAGCACCGGCAACGCGTCCAGATCGACCAGCCACAGGCTGATCCGGTGCCGGAACGTCCGGCGGATCCGCTCCCGCCGAGAATGGATCACCTCGGCATCGAAGATCGCCGGCAGCACCTCGAGGTCCGTCACGGCGCTCACCAGTCCACGCCCAGCGCGGCCGCGGCGCGCACCCCGGCGGCACAGCCGTCCTCGTGGAAACCCCAGCCGTGGTAGGCGCCGGCGAACGCCACCGTCGCGTCGCTGATCTCGGGCAGGCGCCGCTGGGCGGCCAGGGAGCGCGCGGTGAACACCGGATGCTCGTAGCTCATCGTCGCGATCACACGGGACCCGGCGATCCGGTCGGTCCCGTTGAGGGTGACCACATGGTCACGGGGCTCGTCGAGGCGCATCAGGCGGTTCAGGTCGTAGCTGACCACCGGCAGGCCCTCGGTCCCGGCGCAGGCGGCCTTGAGGTAGTTCCACGACGCACGTGCACCGGCCCGCCCGGGCAGGATCGAGCCGTCGGTGTGCAGCACCGCCTCGTTGCGGACATATCCGAACGCGCCCAGGACCTCCTTCTGCGCCGGGCTCGGGGCGGCGAGCATCCCGAGGGCATCCTGCGGGTGCGTCGCGATCACCACCCGGTCGACCAGGTGTGCGGAGTCCGCTCGATCGCGGATCTCGACCCCGCCGTCACGGCGGCTCACCGCGCGCACCGGGGTGGACACGTGGACGGCGCCGAGGCGCCGCGCCACCTGCTCGACGTAGCTGCGCGAGCCTCCGACCACGGTGCGCCAGGAGGGGGACCCGCCGATCGACAGCATGCCGTGGTTGTCGAGGAAGGCGAACAGGTTCCGGACCGGCTGCTCGGCGCTGACGCCCGGTCCGGTGGACCACACCGCCGACACCAGCGGCATCATGAAGTGGTCGACGAAGTAGCGGGAGTAGCCACCGTCGGCGAGGAACCGGCCGAGGGTCAGCTCGGCATCGGCCTGCCCCGCCAGCACGCCGCGAGCGTCGCGGTGGAAACGGGTGACCTCCGTGAGCATGCGCAAGTAGCTGGGGCGGAACAGGTTCCGGGGGTCCGCGAACAGGCCTCGCAGCCGGCGCGCGCCCGCGTACTCCAGCCCGCAGCCCTGGCAGCGCACACTCATCGACATCTCGGAGTCCTGAGTGCCCACGCCCAGCTCGGCGAACAGCCGGAGCAGGGTGGGATACGTGCGCTCGTTGTGCACGATGAAGCCGGTGTCGACGGTGACGCTCCCCCCGCCCGGCCGGGCGACCCGGTGCGTGTGGGCATGCCCGCCGAGCCGGTCGTCGGCCTCGAACAGGGTCACGTCGTAGCGCCGCTGGAGCACGTAGGCGGCCGTCAGCCCGGCGACCCCGCTGCCTACGACCGCGGCCGTGCCCCTGCTCACCGCACGCCCCGTCCGCCCGGACCCGCGGCCGCCGATGCCGTCACGACGGACCCGCCGTGGTCGCCGGCAGGCCCGCGCGCGCCCTCGTCCACTCCCACAGCCGGTCGGCCTCGCCCGCGGGCGTCGAGGTGCCTGGCAGCCGGATCGTCGACCGGGCCCGACGGTCGTGCCAGAACTCGCCGTTGCCCCGGACCTGCTGTGAACCGGCCAGCCACACGATCGTGTCCGCGCCCTCCTCCGGGGATCGCAGCACCGGGCCCATCAGCCGTCCGAACCGCGGAAGGGACGTGCGCAGGCCTGGGGTGTCCACCCACCCGGGATGGGTGACGTGGAAGGTGACGCCGCTGTCGTGGGCCCGCCGGGCCCACTCCTGGGTGAGCACCACCTGGGCCCGCTTGGCCCTGGCGTAGGCCGCGACGCCGTCGAACGTGGCCGGGTCCGGGTCCAGGGCGCCGACCTCGAGCCGCTGGGTGTACATCCCGCCGGAGGACACCGTGATCACGCGCGCCCCCGGGGTGGTGCGCAGCCGTGGCATCAGCAAAGCGGTGAGCAGGAAGGGTGCGACCACCTGGGTCTGGACCGTGGCCTCCAGCCCGTCGACCGTCCGCTCGTAGGCGGGCGCCAGGGCGCCGGCGTTGTGGATCAGGACGTCGAGCCGTTCGGTGTCACGCAGCAGGTTCTCGGCCACCTCGCGGACGGCGGACAGCCGGGTCAGGTCGGCCAGGCCGATCCTCGGGTCGGCACCGGGTACCTGCGCTCGAATGCGGTCGGCCAGCGCCGCCGTCCGGTCCCGGTCCCGGCCGAGGAGCCACACCGTCGCACCGAGCCGGGAGAGCGCGGTCGCGATCGCGGCCCCGAGGCCGCCGGTCGCGCCGGTCACCACGGCCACCTGGCCGGCCATCGATCCGGCCGGGAGCACCTCCCAGTCGAAGACCCGACGACGTACCCGGCAGCCGATCCGGCTGAAGCTCGCCACCACTGATGCCTCGAGCACCACGTCGACCCCGCGGCCGGCCGCCGCCGTCAGCGCTCCCCTCACCCGCTACCGGCCTCGTGACCGGAACCCCGTGCCGTCAGCGTCGCGAGCAGGCCGTCCGCTGCCCTGTCCCCGATCCGGCGGAAGGCCAGGGCGAAGACCGGGGCCACCCACCGGGCCGGGCCCTTCAACGCGAGGTCGGCGTCGTACTCGATCGCGGTGACGCCGGGGCCCTCCGCGCTCAACGTCATCTCGTCCGTCGAGCGGACGCTGCGATTCTCGGCGGTCAGCACGACCCGGTGGGGCGGCTCGAACCGGACGATCTCGTAGTTCAGCGGGACCGACCTGCCCAGGAAGACCGCATCGAGGGCGAACACCGAGCCCAGGCCGACGGGCTCCGAGGTCACCATGCGCGCGGCGCTCACCCCTGGGTCCCACTCCGCCGCGGAGCTGAACCGGCTCAGATAGGCGAAGGCCTGATCGAGCGGAACCGGTACCACGAGCCGGCGGCGGTAGCTGACCACGGCGATTCCCTCTTCGAGCGCTTCATCGGCGTCGGCCTTCTGGTTGGCCCCATCGTGGACATGGTGCGGACATGGCGTCAATCGGTACCCGGCCTCCGATCCGCCGCAGCACCGGCAGGAGGGCCTCACGTCCGACCGGGTGACGTTTGGGCTCTTCTGCGCGGCCCCTCACCCCCGTCGGCTGGAGGGGTGGCGACGACGAGCGGCGATCCGGCGCGCGGCAGGTCATCCGCGCGACCCCGGCCCGGTCTCGAGCGCGCCAGCGCGACCGATCTGGCCTTCCTGGCCATGGACACCGGGAGCCTCCCGGAGCAGTTCGCCGTCATCCTGCGGCTCGACCGGGCCGGCGATCTCGACCTGGCTCGGGTCCGGCAGTTGATCGGCGAGCGCATCCGGGCCGTTCCCCGGTTGCGGCAGCGGCTGATCCGGGTGCCGCCCGGCTGCGGGGGGCCGATCTGGGCGGACGTCCCCGAGTTCGACCTCGCCCGTCACGTCCGAGCCGTGCGGTGCGGCGCCCCAGGGGACGAGCGGGCGCTGCTGGACACCTCCCTGTCCGTGATCCTGGCCCGGCTCCCGGGATCGGCTCCGCTGTGGTCGGCGACGCTGATCACCGATCTCGCCGACGACGCGGCCGCCCTGGTGGTGGTCCTCAACCACGTCCTCGCCGACGGCGTGGGCGGGCTCGCCGTCCTCGCGGCCCTGGTGGACCCGGGCGCGGCGGCGGCCGACGTGGCCTTTCCCCGACCTCGCCCGGCCACGGCCAGCCTGCTCCGGGACGCCTGGCTCGCACGCGCGGAGGCGCTGCGTCACGCGCCGCAGTCCTGGCGGTTGCTGCGGCGCGCGATGTCGGCCGGAGGAGGGTTCCGGCCGCGGCCCGCGACGCCGTGCTCCCTGGTGGCGCGGACCGGTCTGCGGCGGACGATGGTGGCGGTCAGGGTCGACCGTGCCCGGCTGCGTGCGGCGGCGCACCGGCACGGGGCCACCACCAACGATGCCGTCCTCGTCGCGGTGGTCGGTGCGCTCCACCAGGTGCTGCTGGCCAGGGGGGAGTCGGTGGATCCGATCGTCGTCACCGTGCCGGTCTCGGGTCGAGGCTCGGCGGGCGACCCGGCCCTGGGCAACCTGGTCAGCCCGCTGGTCGTCGACGTCCCGACCGGCGGTGCCGTCGGCCAGCGCCTTGCACAGGTGGCCGACGCGGTGCGCGCAGGCAAGGAGGCGGCGACGGGACCGCCGCCGATCGCGGTGCTGGGGTGGCTGTTCCGGCCGTTGGCCAGGCTGGGCGGCTTCCGGCTCTACATGAACCATCAGCACCGGTTCCACACCCTGGTCAGCCACGTGCGTGGCCCCGACCGGCCGGTCACCTTCGGCGGGCACCAGGTCGGCTCCGCCATCCCGGTGGGGGTCGGCCAGGGCGGCAACGTCACCGCGCACGTCGAGGTCCTGTCCTACGCCGGCGAGATCACGATCTCGGCGATCCTGGACCCGGATCACTTCCCCGAGGTCGACCGGCTGGCCGACCTGCTGGCCGTCGAGCTGGACCGGGTGATCGCAGCCCCCTGATCACGGGAGCTGGACCACCTCCCCGTCGCGTGGCACCCGGACCGGCCAGCCGAGGTCACCGCCGATCCTCGCCGCGAGGGCCGCCGAGGCTTCGGGCTCTCCGTGCACGACGTACGTCATCCGAGGCGGCGCAGCCGCCCTGGACAGCCAGGCGATGAGCTCGTCGGCGTCCGCGTGGACGGAGAAGCCCTCGACCACCTCGACCCGCGCCCGGACGCGGACCCACCCGCCGTGGATCTTCACGTGGGTCGCGCCCTCGGCCAGGTCCCGCCCCCGCGTGCCGACGGCCTGGTAGCCGGGCAGGACCACGGTTGTGGCGCGGGTTGGGCAGCATGTGCTCGAGATGGTGGACGACGCGCCCTCCGGTGGCCATGCCCGAGGCGGAGACGATGATGATCGGCCGGCGCAGGTCGTTGATCGCCATCGAGTCGGCGACGGAGCGGGCCTGGTGGATCTCGCCGGCATCGAAGGCCTGCTCGCCCCCGGCGATGTCGGGGCGGATCTCGGGCCATCCCTCGGCGATGGCCTGCCGATAGATCTGCAGCGCGCCGAGCGCCATCGGGCTGTCGACGTAGACCGGGATCGGCGGGATCAGCCCGGACAGCCGCATCTGGCGCAGTGCCAGGAGCAGGACCTCGGTGCGGTCCACGGCGAACGCGGGGATCAGGATCGAGCCGCCGCGCGCCTGGGTGTCGCGGATCACCCGGGCCAGACGCTGCGTGGCATCCGACGCGTGGCTGCGGTCGCCGTAGGTCGACTCGACGACGACGACGTCGGCCGCGGGCGGCGCCGGCGGCGGCAGCAGGATCGGGTGGCCCACGCGACCGAGGTCCCCGCTGAACAGCACCCGTCGCCCGGCGATCTCGACCAGGGGTGACGCCGAGCCGAGGATGTGACCGGCCGGTTGCAGGGTCAGCTGCGCGTCGGACGCGATCGCCGTGCGCTGACCGAACGCGATGGGCTTGATCAGCGGCAGCACCCGCTCGACGTCCGCCGTGTCGTACAGGGGCCGGGGCCGGGCGTGCTTGGAGAACCCCTTGCGCGTGGCGTACTGCGCGTCCTCCTCCTGGAGCCTGGCGCTGTCGCGCAGCACGAGTTCGCCGAGTCTGCGAGTGCCCTCGGAGGCGAAGACCGGCGCGCTGAGCCCCTGGCGGCCGAGTGCGGGCAGGTAGCCGCTGTGGTCGAGGTGGGCGTGGCTGAGGACCACGGCGTCCAGGACCGACGGGTCGACGGGGAAGGGCGCCCAGTTGCGTCGGCGCAACTCCCGCAGACCCTGGAAGAGGCCCGCGTCGACGAGAACCGTCGATCGGGAGGACTGGAGCAGGAACTTGCTGCCGGTCACCGTCCCAGCGGCGCCGACGAACGTCAGCGATGCGGACATGTTCCGATCATGCTCGCGCCGTCGTCACCCGTCCGGGGCGGTTCGTCCTTCGCTCCACCCTGACCTCCGAGGGCACCAGGGCCTCGAGCAGGGGCATCAGCTCGGGCGTCGTGCACGAAGACCCGGTTCCGCCCGGCATGCTTGGCCCGGTAGAGCGCCTCGTCGGCCGAAGCGACGGCCGCGCCCGGATCCGTCGACGGGCTCCAGGGCGCGATTCCAGCCGAGAACGTCTGGCCCTGGGGGGTGACCTGTCGCAGAGCGTGGACGATCGGCAGAGCCTCCTGCGGAGTACGGCCGGGCAGGAGGACGGCGAACTCCTCCCCGCCGTAGCGGGCCAGCATGGCGCCGCCGGGCAGCGCGGCGGACCAGGCCGCGACGGCCTCCCGGAGCAGCCGGTCCCCGGCCTGGTGACCGTAGGAGTCGTTGAAGACCTTGAACCGGTCCAGGTCGAGGATCGCAACCGTCAACGGGTCGCCGGACGTGCGAGCCTGGTCGCAGGCCCGGGAGAGCTCGTGGTCCCAGGTCCGCCGGTTCGGTGCGCCGGTCAGGCCGTCGGCGCGGGCCAGCGCCGTCAGCTGCACCGCCTGCACCTGCACGAGCGACAACAGCCCGGCCATCCGCCAGATCACGATGCCGGTGAGCAACAACGAGCCGAGTCCGATCACCGGCCACAGGATCGGCCGTCCCAGGGCTCCCGCCACGATCAAGGCGAGAGCCGGAAGCATCGCCCCGGCGGCCATCATCACCAGGCGGCGCCGCGAGATGCCGTTGGAATCGCGCGCCGGGGCGGGTTCGGCAACGGTGCGCATCGACGGAACGACGGCCGCCGCCGCCAGCAGGACGTATCCGGCCAGCCAGCCGACATCGGTCCACACACTCGTCCTCGTGTCCCCGGTCAGCGCAACGAGCAGGCTCCACCCGCCGTCGGCCGTGAGCGTGACGGCGAGGGCGGCGAGCAGGAGCCAGTAGGACCGGGTCCGCCCGCCCGGCATCGTTGCGATCCGGCACAGGACCGCGATCAGAAAGACGTCGCCCACCGGATAGGCCGCGCTGACGAGCTTGCCCGCCAGAGTGAGGGAGTCGTCGTGGGCCAATGGAGCGATCACGAACACGGCGAATACCACCGCCGCACCGATCGCCACGACGGCTGCGTCCAGGAGTGCCGCGAGATCCCGCCCACCTCGCCGGGTGCGGACCATGACCAGGGCGCCCGCTCCGATCAGCCCATAGGAGGCGATGTACACCGCGTCCGAAGGCGCGGGGTAGGTGTCCGGCAGGAGTCTCTGCTGGACGAACCACATCATGTCGCCGACCACCCATCCGGCGAATCCGAGCAGGAGGGTCGCCCAGCCGCGCCGATGCGGCGGCCGGTGTCTGAGCAGCCCGGCCCCCGCCAGGGCCAGGCACAGCACGCCGATCCCGGTGTAGAGGATCCATTGCAGGGTGCTGTCGATCGGCAACGCCGGATAGGCGGCGACCGCCAAGGTCAGGACGCCGACCCCGCCGAGCAGCCCGTGCTCCCGCGCGACTCGAACGCCCGTCCGCACACTACTGCCCTCCGTAGACCCGCCGGAGCAACGCCGCACCCACCGGCTGTGGTGATCCCATCGGCACGAGAGGGGGCGCCCTGCGATGTACGGGAACGTGCGGCCCGAATCCGGCGCAGGATCCACCCGACCGGAGCAACCGCCACCCGTCTCACCGTCCAGGGAGCGGTTCCCGCGGAGCATGCGCGGAAGTCCGACCGCCGCCTCTCGCCGCCGGCCTGCTCGAGCCGGCCGACAGCTGCCCCCTGGCCCGGTGTGAGTCCGGACGACGGCGGTGGACCACCGGAACGACAGTGACGATCCGCGCAGTCTCGTCAATGCGGTAGACGATCCGACAAGCCACAACCAGGGCGAAGAATGCACGACGCAGTGGCGACTCGCTACCGCGTGGCTCCCGGGTCAGGGATTCTCACGTCGGCCGCTTGGTGGAGCTGAGGGGATTCGAACCCCTGGCCCCCTCGATGCGAACGAGGTGCGCTACCAGACTGCGCCACAGCCCCAAGGCCCGCACAGGTTAGCACCGGCCCGACCCGAGCCCCGAATCGCACCACCCGCCGCCCACCCGGCGCACCGCGATCACCCGACGCCCCCGGGGCCGCCGACACGCCCGCCCATCTCGCCTTGGTCAGCACCCGGCGGGTGATCGTGATGAGGGGGCTGATCGGACCCACTCACAGGGTCGAGAGCGCCCCTTCGAGGCGATCAACGCAGAGGTGTGCGGTCAGCCGTTCACGGCGCGGCGGCGGGCCAGGACCACGTCGAGATCGTCGGCCCAGGTGTGGTCGACCTCCCACGGGCGCGGCGTGGCA
>JBAPWU010000117.1:0-2467 GCA_049283855.1 Kineosporiaceae bacterium | reverse complement strand
GTGCGGCGGTGGCGGGCAGGGCGACGCGATCGTGCTGCGGGGGGCGAACTGATGGCGCGCGCGGTCGACGTGCCCTCCCTGGTCGCCGCCGCCCGCGAGGGCAGCCCGCGTGCGGTCGCCCGACTGGTCTCCCTGGTCGAGGACGCCCACCCGGCTCTGCGCGAGGTGATGGCCGCTCTGGCCCCGTACACCGGCCACGCCCGGATCATCGGGATCACCGGCGCCCCCGGGGTGGGCAAGTCGACCTCGACCTCGGCGCTGGTCACCACGATGCGCGCCGAGGGGCTGCGGGTCGGGGTGCTCGCGGTCGACCCCTCCTCACCGTTCTCCGGCGGGGCGCTGCTGGGCGACCGGATCAGGATGCAGGAGCACGCGACCGACCCGGGCGTGTTCATCCGGTCGATGGCGACCCGGGGGCACCTGGGCGGGCTGAGCTGGGCGACGCCTCAGGCGCTGCGGGTGCTCGACGCCGCCGGGTGCGACGTGGTGCTGGTGGAGACGGTCGGGGTCGGGCAGAGCGAGGTCGAGGTGGCGGGCATGGCGGACACCACCGTGGTGCTGCTCGCGCCGGGGATGGGCGACGGGATCCAGGCCGCCAAGGCCGGGATCCTCGAGATCGGTGACGTGTTCGTGGTGAACAAGGCCGACCGGGACGGCGCCGACAACACCGTGCGGGACCTGCGGCACATGATCAGCCTGGGCGAGCGGCGCGAGTCGGGGGACTGGCGACCGCCCGTGATCAAGACGGTGGCCTCCACCGGGGACGGCGTCGGCGAGGTGGCCGAGGCCCTGATCAAGCACTTCACCTGGGCGACGGGCTCGGGTGAACTCGCCATGCGGCGGCAGCGGCGGGCCGCGGGGGAGATCGAGGCGATCGTGCTGACCGAACTCCGGCGGCGGATCGGTGACCTGCGCGACGGCGACGGGGTGGCGGTGCTCGCCACCGATGTCGCCGAGGGCCGCCGGGACCCCTACTCGGCGGCCGACGAGGTGCTGGAGGGGCTGGAGCTGACGGGCCTGGAGGCGATCCACCGCAGCCCGCTGGCCTGATCGGCGGCGGCGACCACCCGCCCGGCGCCGAGCAGGTAGGCCTGGTCCAGGGCGGCGTCGGCGGCCAGCTCGAGCGTCTCGGCGTCGATGGCCTTGACCCGGTCGAGCTGAGCCAGGCCGATCGAGCAGCCGATGCCCTCGGCGTCGCGCTCGATCCGGCGGTGGATGGCGTCGGCGATGGCGAACGCCTGGTCGAGGTCGGTGTCGGTCAGCACCACGGCGAAGGTGTGGGCGCCGATCCGGTAGGCGGTCAGCTCGCGGTCGCACTCGCTGAGCCGGGTCAGGATGGCGCCGGCCGTGACCAACTGCTGGTCGGCCCAGCGCCGGCCGGAGCGCACGGTGAGGCCGTCCAGCCCGTCCAGGCCGACCAGGGCCAGGGCCAGCCAGCCGCCGCGGGGGGTGCTGACCGCGGCGATCTCCCGGGCCAGATCGCGTTCGAAGGCCTGCCGGGTGCCCAGCCCCGTGGCCTCGTCGATCACCTCTGGTTCGCCCAACAACGCCTGGCGCAGGCCGACCAGCAGCGGCATCGTGCGTCCTTCCATGGTGGTCCACCCGGCCGTTTCCCTGGCCGGGCTCGTGGTTCGCCCTCTCCCGTCGGCCGCGGCCCCTCAGATGTGAGAGCCGGCCCGGGTGACTGCCTCGAACACGGGTTGATCGCCGCGAGATCGCACTGTTCCCCCAGCAGGTGGGGGAGAAACGCGATCTGGTCGTGATCTTGGGGCATCCCCCGTTCGGGGGAGCGGGTCCCGGCGCGCTCCCGGGCGGCCGAGGTAGTGTCGCGGGCATGATCGTGGCGTTCTCGGTGGCTCCGTCCGGTGTCGGCGACTCGGTGTCGGCGGCCGTCGCCGACGCCGTGCGCGTGGTCCGCGAGTCCGGGCTGCCCCACCGCACGGACAGCATGTTCACCACCATCGAGGGCGACTGGGACGCGTGCATGGACGTCGTCCGGCGCGCGACCGAGGCGGTCGGGCGGCACGGCGAGCGGGTCTCGCTGGTGCTCAAGGCGGACATCCGCCCGGGCCGCACCGGGGAGATGCAGGGCAAGCTGGACCGGCTCGAAGCAGCACTGGCCCACCAGGCGCCGACACCTCAGGATCCGGCCGCCGACCCGGGGCCGGGCGGATGACGGCGCGCCTGCCGGCGTCGCAGTGGGCCGCTCTGGGCGTGGCCCTGCTCGGGGTGGTGCTGGTCGTGGTGGGCGTGGTCCGGGCCGGCGGGCCTGCCGGTGGCAGCGCGTCGAGCACGGTGCATCTGACCACCCAGGCGGCGACGCTGGTGATCGGCCCCGAACGGCTCGACGAGGGCACCTCGAAGGTCACCGTGCGCGCCACCAGCGCCGCCGGCACGGCCGTGTTCGTCGGGGCGGCCCGCGCCGAGGACGTGCAGGCCTACCTGGGCGGCGCACCCTGGGCCGAGG
>JBAPWU010000116.1:0-14024 GCA_049283855.1 Kineosporiaceae bacterium | reverse complement strand
GGCGACCACGACCGGCAGTGGGCTGCGGCCGGGGGTGCCGGCGCCGGCGGTGGCGATGTCCAGGTGCAGCGAGCCGAGGCGCACCGTCACGGTGACGGGTGCGCCGGCCAGCTCGGGCGGCACGGAGTAGAAGTTGCCGCGGTAGGCGACCAGGGCTTGGGCCGAGACGAGCCGTTCGACGCTCAGCGTCGCGGGGAACGGGGTCGCCGGGGTCGGGCGTAGTGGCTCGGCGGCCGCCACCGTCGCGACGGTGGCCTTCCCGTCGGTGGTGGCCCGCATCCGCACGTCACCCCGGGTGGAGCACCACGCATCGAGCAGCCGCTGAGCCTGCTCGACCGTGACGTCGTCGGGCAGGGTGCGCCAGAACCGTTGAGCAGCAACATGATTGGCCTTCTCCACGACGCCCTTGCGGTTGCCGCGTCGGGGCGGACAGGCCACCACCCGAACCCCGTAATGCTTGGCGACAGCAGCGAACGAGGCCTGCACCCGCCCCGTCTCCGGGTTGATCACGGTGGCCATCCGGTCGAACCGCCACTCCCGGCTCACCCCACCCAACGCGCGAGTGACCCGGTCCAGGGCGTCGATCAAGTGCGGCGCCTCCATACTCGGGGCCAGCACCCCACGCCACCGGCTCGCGTGGGACAGCGCCCCGACAAGCAGGTATGCCGTCTTGCCCCACCCCCACCCCGGGGGCGGGTCGGGCAGCTCGACCCAGTCCCACTGGGTCTCCTCCCCAGCCGGGTGATCGATCACCGCAACCGGGCGGCCCTTCGCCGGATGACACCGCTCGCACCCCGGGCGCAGCGCCCGGGCCCGGACCAGCCGGGTGAACGTCGGATAGGACCGGTCGAAACCCAACTCGACGACCTCGTCGAACAGCGTCGTCGCCCACACATGCGGGTCCTCGACGAACCGGGCAGCCAGGTAGACCGCGAACGGGGCGAACCAGTCCTCGGCAGTGCTGGCCCGCACCCCGGGGGTGCGGTCTCCGGACAGGTACGCCCGGACGGTCTTGCGGTCTCGGTCCAGGTGACGGGCGATCGCCGAGATCGTCCAGCCACGCTGGCGCAGAGCATGCGCGTCGATGTCTTCCTCCCGTGTGAACATGAGCAGCGGGGCTCCTTCAGGCTGGCGTTGCGGTCAGAGGCCGCCAGCCTCGAAGGAGCCCCACCCGTCTCGGCGGAGCCACGCGGGTGGGGAATCTCAGTGAGCAGGTCTGGGGAGAATCACCTGAGCGTCATCACGGGACCAACGCGGATCCCCAGCGCAAGATCCCCGCATACCGCGAACCCGACCCGGAGTGCGGGCCGACAGGCGATCTCGGGTGACAAGTCGTCCTCCGGGGGCTCGGAACGTGGGCACACCGGCGCCCCGCTCTGAACGCCGACTGAATTTTCGTCTTACGATAAACCCGTGGTGACGGAAGAGCAGATCCAGAACTGGACCGACGAGGCCGAGGCCGGCTACGACGTCGAGGAGTTGAAGCGACGCGGACGTGGCCGCCCCGGCCGCGGAGCTGAGCCCATGCAGGTGGTCGCCGTCCGGCTCACCGCCGAAGAACTCGACGCCCTGGACGCGGCAGCAGCCAAGAACGACATGAGCAGGTCCGAAGCCATCCGCGCCGCACTCGCCCACCTCGCGGCGTGCGGCGTGAAGGTCCACCCGGCCGCTCTCAAACACGGCATCTCCGCCGAAGACGCCGTCCAGACAGCCGAATGGCCACTGTGGATCGAACCCCTCGGTACGACAGGCCACCGGATCGGGAGCTGCCCGCCGGCCGCGGCGGGCGTCATGACGCCTGCAGGACGTCGACCGCGGCCCAGACCGGGCCGAGGACATCGAGAGCGCGCGGCCAGCTCGACCAGCTCGCTGACCCGGGCGTCGAGCCGGGAAAGGTAGCGGCGCAGGGCAATGTGCGCGACGGACTCGCCCAGCTTGCGGCGCATCCGCATGAGGTCGACCACGGTACGCGCCGGCGAGTAGACCCGGACCGGTTCTCCTGGTGCCGCCTCGACCTGGTCGACGCCGAGCTCGAACGTCGCCGGATCCCACACGAACACTTCGACCGGCGGATGGTCGATCGTGGCAAGGTCTGAAACGCCGCGGCTGTTCATTGTCCCAACCGTCGTTGGACAAGGATTGA
Source organism: Kineosporiaceae bacterium (assembly GCA_049283855.1). GTDB lineage: Bacteria > Actinomycetota > Actinomycetes > Actinomycetales > Kineosporiaceae > JADJPO01. Next base: position 11,881 of record JBAPWU010000116.1, on the reverse strand, counting down.
CGTCCAAACTGGCGGGGCGAAAAGGGATTATCTTGAGAGACATCAAGAACGTGTCACTCTACGTCAACGCCGTAGACTCTGAGGTCGTCCCGCAGGTCATCCACCACCCCTCGTAAATTGTCTTCCATGCCCAGTCTATTAAGGACCTCACCAATTGCATCAGCGTTTATGGTCCCAAACCTTCTGCCCAGGTGACCGAGGGCCAGCAATGCCGCTCGCCTAATACTCGAATCCGCCGCCACGGATAGCGATAAGGCGCAGGCCTCCACCCAGGAGGAATCAGGACTCTCCAGCGCTGCCGCAAGGAGGGCCCGTACCACTCGATCCGGCACTCCTGAGCTGATTTCGACAAGAGCTTCGCTTCGAGAAGCGAAGATGAATTCCTCAAAGCGGGCGCCTTGTGTCACGGTATCATCTTCCCTCTCGATGTGGCCTGCCCGCCTTTGATCAAGGCCGAGCGCATGCGGGGCGTCAGTTGTTCCCAAGTGCGAACGTGACCATGGAACACTCCTTCTCCGGGAAGGGTTTCATCAAACACAACAAACTCCCCCGTATTCGGGTCGGCGCCGACCCTTCGTGCCGTGTTAGAGCTGATGTCGACTGATCTATCAAGCGTCTCTTGCCCATTCGATGGTTGTCGCCCCACTCCTTGACGAGTTCCATCATGCTTAGCGGATGGCTGGAATGTCCTGTCTGCGCCTTCCCTCGGACAGTTCGCCTCGCCCGCGTCATTTGCATTCGCTTGCCACATGTAGTCGGCGATTCCGGCGGCGCCGCCGGCGGCCACTCCTGTGGCGACGACCCCTTCCGTGACGACTACCCCTCCGGCGAGGACTGCGCCTCCTCCTGCGAGTGCCACTCCGCCGCCTGCGAGTAGTCCACATGGTTCAGCGATGATGCAGGCGCCGATCAGAGCGGCACCTCCCGCGACGGCTGCGGCTGCGGCGACCTGGGCCCAGTCGATGAGTCCGCTGGGGTCGGTGTTGGTGAGGGGGTTTCCGCTGGTGTAGCTGTACCGGGCGCGGGTGAGCGTGAAGAGGGGGTCGAGGGTGGTGAATTGGGCGGTGATGGGGTCGTAGTAGCGCGCCCGGAGGTAGATGAAGCCGGTTTCGGTGTCGGTGTATTGGCCGTTGTATTGCAGGGTGGTGGTGGTGGTTCCGGTGTGGGCGGTGGTTCTGCCGTAGGGGTTGTAGGTGTAGGTGTCGGCGATGGTTCCGGTGGTGGTGGTGATGAGGCGGGTGGAGTCGAGGCGGTCGCCGTGGAGCCAGGTGGGGGTGGTGCCTCGGATTTGTTCGATGGGTGTGTCGCCGGGGCCGTAGAGGTAGTGGGTGGTGGTGTCGTTCAGTAGGAGGGGGACGGTGCCGGTGATCGGGTCCCAGGTCATGGTTTGGGTGGCTGCGCTGGGGGGTGTCTTGGTGGCGCGGAGCCCGGTGGCGTCGTAGGTGTAGGTGGTGGCGGCTCCGGCGGGGGTGGTGGAGGTGACCATCTGGTTGGTCTGGTTGTAGCCGTAGGTGGCTGCGGCGGCGGTGCCGATCTTGGTGCTGGTGCGGTTGCCGCGGCGGTCGTGGGTGTAGGTGGTCGCCGATCCGGTGGTGGGGGCGAGGGTGGTGAGTTGGTCGGCGTTGTCGTAGGCGAGGGTTTCCCCGGTGGGGAGTTTCGTGATCCGGTCCGCGGCGTCGTAGGTCCAGATGGTGGTCGCGGTGGGGCCGGTGGTCGATTTCAGTTGGGCGTTGCCGGTGTAGGCGTAGGTGTCGGTGCTGCCGGGGGCTCCGGCGGAGGGTGTGGTGGTGGCGACCAGGCCGGCGTTGGTGCGGGTGTAGGTGTAGGTGCCGAGCCCGGTGGCGCCTTTGGTGTAGGCGATCTTGGTGAGCCAGCCGGTGGTGTCGCGGGTGCGGGTGCCGGTGACGCCGTTGGGGTAGGCGGTGGTGGCCCAGTTCCCGTTCGGGTCGTAGGTGAAGGTGGTGGTCTTGGCCAGCCAGTCGGTGACCGAGGTCAGGCGCCCGGCGTCGTCGTAGCCTCGGGTCACGGTGCCGGCGGCGTTGGGGTAGCCGATGCTGGTCGGGTTCCCGGCCAGGTCGTAGCCGTAGGTCACGGTCTTCCCGGCGCCGGTGACCAGGGTGGTGACCCGGTTCAGGGAGTCGATGGTGTAGGTGGTGGTGCCGGTGCCGTCGGTGCGGGTCTTGACTCGGCCTACCGGGTCGTAGGTGTAGCCCACCGCTGGGGTGGCGCCGTCGCTGTAGGTGGTCGCGGTGAGTTGCCCGGCGTCGTCGTAGGCATTCGTCGTGGTCACGGTGGCGGTGCCGGTGGCGGCGGGGGCGAGGATCGTCGCGAGGCGTCCTGCGGAGTCGTAGGTGCGGGTGGTGACCCGGTTCAGGGCGTCGGTGACGGTGGCGGGTCGGTCTTGGGCGTCGTAGGTGTAGGTGGTGGCGTGGGTCAGGGCATCGGTCTGGGATGCGAGGTTGCCGTTGTCGTCATACGCGGTGGACGCGGTGGTGGTGTCCGGGCGGGTCAGGACGGTGGGCTGGTTGTTCGCGTTGTAGGTGGTCGTCGTGGCCCGGGCGTCGGGGTCGGTGACCGTGGTCAGGTTCTGGTTCCAGTCGTACCCGTAGATAGTGATCTTGCCGAGGGGATCTTTGACGTTCTTGGCGGCGCCGAACCCGGTGAACGGCCCGAAGGTGACCGTGTTCGCTGACGGGAGGCCGCCGGTGGCGTTCCCCGCGGGCAGGACGGTGGTCAGTTTCCAGCCGATCACGTTGAACGTGTTCGTGGTCTTGCGCCCGGTCGGGTCGGTGACCGCGGTGGTGTTGCCGTAGGTGTCGTACCCGATGGTGGTGGTCTTGCCGCGGGGATCGGTGATCGTGGTGACGTCGCCGGGGTGCGCCGCGTCACCGTAGGTATAGGTGGTGGTCGCGGTCTGCGCCGGAGAGGAACCGACCAACGGCCGGGACACCGTGACCAGGTTCCCGGTCGCGTTGTACGTCGACGTGGTGGCCACGCCTGCGGCGTCGGTCACCGTCAACGGCTGGTTGAACGCGTTGTACGTCCACGTCGTGGTCCGGTTCAGCGGGTCGGTGGCGGTCAACCGGTTCCCGCTGGTGTCATAGGTCGAGGTCCACACCTTGCCGGCGCCGTCGGTGGCGGTGCCGACCGCGGAGGTCATCGGGTCGTAAGTGAACGACGTCGTCGAGGCGACCGGGCTGCCCACCCCGTGGGTCTCACTGACCGTCAACCCGTTCAAGAACGTGTAGACGTCAAGGTTGCCCCGCGGATGGGTGACGGTGGTGGTGTGGGTGCCGTCCGCGGCGGGGTGCCGTAGGTGAAGGTGGTGACCTTGCCCCGCCGGTCGGTCTGCGACGTCGCGCGGCCGGTGGCGTCGTAGGCAGTGGTGACCGTGTTGGTCCGTGGGTCCTTGACCGTGGTCAACCGGTGCGCGCTGTCGTAGCCGAGGGTGGTGACCCGGGTGTCGACATCGGTGATCGTGGCCAGGTTCCCGGCCGTGTCGTAGGTGTAGGACACGCTGCGCGGCAGGGGATCACTGACCTTGCTGACCCGGTTCGAGGCGTCGTAGGTCACGGTCAGTGCGCGGCCCGCCGGGTCGGTGACCGTGGATAACCGGCCACCAGCGTCGTAGGCCAGTGTCGTGGTGTAACCGTTGCGGTCGCTGATCGACGTCAGTTTCCCGGTCGCGCCGAACGAATACGTGACGGCCTTGCGCAGCACATATGTCCAGGTTCCGTTCGCGTTCTTGACCAGCGCGGCCATCACCTGTCGCGGCGCCCGATACCCCCCGGTCCCGTTCGGGGCGAACACATTCTCCGACCCGTTGGCCTGGCGGACCGTGACCTCGCCCTTGGTCGGGCCGCTGGTAGCTGAGCTGACCGTCAACAACCAGTCATAACTATCAGTCCACCCGAACCCCAACCGCCCGGCCTGCCCGGCCCGGCGAGAGTCGAATGTCCGAGTGAACGCCAAAGCCACGCCGCGGCCCGGGACAGCGATATCGGTCACTGACTCCGCCAACGCACCCGAGTCGGCATCGACGGGATCGCCGACACAGGTCAAGCAAGAGGTGTTCATCGCCGGGTTGGACGAGCCGTAGGCCTGGGCTCCTGCCGGACCCACCGCCGGACCCTGTGAGATCTTGAACAGGCGTTTCTGGCCGTACACGATCGCGTACAGCGCATCCCCCGAAGCCTCCAGATCCCACATCACCGCATCGAAACTGACCCCGTCCGCCGACAGCGCAGCCGACGAGTAGCCCAGGATCCGATACTCACCGGTGGCTTTCGAGATCGCCACCGTCCGGCGCGTGGTCCCGTACAGGAACTGGACATAGACATACGCCCCAGCACTGGCGACTGGGCCATCCACCCGCGGCTTCGACGGATCCGAATACTGCGTGTCGTACACGACCGTGACCGCGCCCGTCACCACATCGATCCGGCTGACTCCGCCACAACTGCCATACGTCAACGCGCACGGAAGGTAGGTCGTCGCCCACAGGTACTGCGCATCCGCCGACAACTGCGTGAACGTCGACGGCAACGCCGCCACCACCGTCTCCGCCCCGGTCGAGGTATTGACCCGGCGGACCTGGTCACCGCCCGCCACATACAACAACCCGTCCGGGCCGATCGTCAGATCGATCGCCAGCTCGGTGCCGTTGGTGCGCTTGCTGATCGTGGAGACCTCACCCGTCGTCAGCGACATCCGGCGCAACGCCTGCCGGTTATACCCGCCGCAGGTGTCCAAGAAGTACAGGTACAGCCCGTCGTTGGTCATCCCCTGCGGGACCATCCCCGCCTGCAACGGATCCGCCGCATCCGTACAGAACGCCGTCCCATTCCCGGCGACCGTGGTCACCGCGCGAGTGCCCAGATCTACCTTCCGCAGCCGCATCCCGTCAGCGACATAGGCCTCCGAACCGACCACCGTCACCTGATATGGCGAGCTGAACTGTGCAGCTGCCCCCACACCATCCGCCGTGCCCGCCGTCGCGCTACCCGCCACCGACGAGGCGACCTCCGGCTCCAACGCCAACGACTGCGACCACGCCGCCGGCTGCCCCGGCACACCCGCCGCCGCCAACCCCACCCGACCCAGATCGGAGGCATCACCCGCCCCCGAATTCGCCGCGCGGTCCTGGGCAGCGCGGTCCGGAATACCCGCCGAGAGCGACCGAGCCGCGGGCTCAGAATCCACGCGTCCAGATGCAAGCTCCTCGAGCGGCCTGCTCGGTCCCACGAGAAGCCCCGCCAGCACAGCCGCGGACACCAACACCGGCGTCACCGAACCCCGCAGCACCCGCAACGACCGCGACCCCACCACTGAGCTCAACGCAGACTCCCACCCTCAACGACACGTCACCGCATGAGTACCAGAAGCAACCGATCGTGCGGGCAAGATCGTAAGCAAAGATCACCGCCGTCAGGGCGGCCGCGCCAGTGCGACACACAACCCCGTCTGCAGACAGGACCAAAGGCACCTCGCGGATCCAACACCCCACTGAAGCGGGACCGCCATCATCACTGGTCAGACTGAACACTCGTCTTGCACCTGGCTGTTGCCGCGTCGTCTTGGCCATCGGTTCTGCGCACCTCATGGGTGTGATGACGCTGCATCGACTCTCGGCGGGCGCCGGTATCCGTTACCTGGTGCGGAATACCGCTTCGGGGGATGTGCCGTCCCCACCGGACGGGTTGAGCACGTACTACGCCGCCTCGGGCAACCCGCCGGGGCGCTGGCTCGGCGCCGGCCTGGCCGGCCTGGGCGGCCTGGGGGGCCGGCACGGGATCGTTGTCGGTCAGGAGGTGACCGAGGCTGCGTTGACCGCGGTGTTCAACGGCGTGGACCCGGTGACCGGACGCCTGCTCGGCCGCGGCATGTCCGCGCGGGCCGTGGCCGGGTTCGATCTGACGTTCACCGTGCCGAAGTCGGTCAGCATCGTGTGGGCCTTGGGCTCCCCCGAGGTGCAGGCCGCGGTCGAGGCGGCGCATCACCGCGCCGTCCACGACGTCCTGTCGGTGATCGAGTCACGGTGCCTGACCACCCGGACCGGCCATGGCGGCTTGACCCAGATGGCCACGCGGGGTGCGGTGGCCGCGGGGTTCGACCACTACGACTCCCGTAGCCACGATCCGAACCTGCACACCCACCTGGCCATCGCCAACCGCGTTCAAGGCAGCGACGGACTCTGGCGGGCCATCGACGCCCGTGGCCTGCACGCCGCAACGGTCGCGTTCTCCGAACTGTACGACGGGCTCCTCGCCGATCACCTGACCGCCAGGCTGCCGCTAGTCTTCGGCTGGCGTGACCGCGGAGTCCGCCGTGACCCGGCGTTCGAGGTCCGTGGGGTCGACGAGCGGCTGATCGAGGCCTTCTCCTCACGGAGCGCCTCGATCGACACCGCCCTGGTCGGTCTGCTCACCGCGTTCGAGGCCGCCCACGGCCGCCGCCCGGACCGGGTCGAGGTGATCAAGCTCCGCCAGCAGGCCACCCTGGCCACCCGACCCGACAAGACCGTCACGCCGTTGCCTCAGCTGCGGGCGGAGTGGGCCGGCCGGGCTGAGCAGATCAGCGGACACCCCGGGCCGGACGACCTCCGGGGCGACCTGGACGGGCCGGCGCCCTTGCCAGGGCCCTTGCCACTGCCCTTGCCACTGGACGACTTCGCCGCGTCCATCGTGGACGGCGTCGCTGTGCGTCGCTCGACCTGGACGGCGTGGAACCTCACTGCTGAGGCAGCCCGGGCCTTGAAGCCGCACCGGTTCGCCACCACCGCCGACCGCCTCCGTGCCCTGGATGCCCTCACCCTGTCCGCTCAGGCGCTCTGTGTCCGCCTGCACGACCCGACCGCACTGGACCGCAGCGCTCTGGCGCGGGCACGGTGGACCAGCCAGGCGGTCCTGGACGCCGAGCACCGAATCCTCGCCGCCGCCGCGGACCTGACCGCACCCACCGCCCGCCTCCGCCCGCATGATCAGGAGGGGCTGGGGAGCGACCAGGCGGCTGCCTTGGTGCTGACGGCAGGGTCGGGGCGCAGGGTGGAGGTGCTGGTCGGTCCAGCGGGCTCGGGCAAGACCACTGTGCTGAACCGGGTGTCCCAGGCATGGCAGCACACCCACGGACACGGCAGCGTGATCGGACTCGCACCGTCCGCGGCCGCTGCCGAGGTGCTCGCCGCCTCCCTCGGCATCCGCTGCGAGAACACGGCCAAATGGCTGCACGACACCCGCGACACCCAGGCCGAACCACTGACCAACTCAGGTTGGCCACTGCGGGCGGGGCAGCTGGTGATCGTCGATGAGGCCTCGCTCGCCTCGACCGCCTCCTTGGATGCCCTCGCCGGCCAAGCCAGCGCCGCGGGAGCCAAACTGCTCCTGGTCGGCGACCACCACCAACTCGCTGCCGTCGAGGCCGGCGCCGCGTTCGGGCTCCTGGCCCGCCGCACCCGGGCCGCGGAGCTCACCGCGCTATGGCGGTTCAGCCACCCCTGGGAAGCCGGCGCCAGCCGCGGCCTGAGACACGGCTGCCCGGAGGTGCTGGATACCTATGCAGCCCACCACCGCATCCACGACAGCAGCAGCGACACCGCCGACGCCGCCGCTGACGCCGCCTACGTTGCTTGGCGCGACGACACCGCCGCCGGCCGGGACAGCCTGCTGCTCGCCCACGACCGCGGCACCGTCACCGCCCTCAACGCCCGGGCTCGAGCCGACCGCATCCTGACCGGCGCCTCCTCACCGGTCGGCGTCCCACTCCGCGACGCCACCACCGCCGGCACCGGCGACACCGTCGTCACCCGACTCAACGCCCGCGGGTTCACCGACCGCACCGGCCGCTACGTCCGCAACGGCGACACCTGGACCGTCCGCCAGACCACCCCCGGCGGTGATCTCTACCTGACCCGAGCCGGCGACGACGCCACCGCCGACCAGGCCCGAGCCTGGCACCACCGCCCGGACGTCGTCGTGCTGCCCCGGTACTACGTTCGCGAGCACGTCGAACTGGGCTACGCGGCGACCGTGCACCGCGCGCAAGGCCGCACCGTGGACACCTGCCACCTGGTCGCCGCCCCCGGCATGGCCAGAGAACACCTCTACGTCGGACTCACCCGCGGCCGAGACGCCAACCACGTCTACATCGACACGAACCGCCCCCGGGACGACGAGGCGCACCGCAGCAGTGCCTCCCCGGGGACCGGGCGGCGGATCCTGGAACAGATCATGGCCACCAGCACCGCCGAAACCTCCGCCACCGAGTACGCCGAAGCACTCGAACACGTTAGCCACCAACGCCTCTGGTACGAAACCCCCGAACCACAACACCACCGGCCCGCGGCCCAACCGGCCGGTCTCGACGGACCAGCCATCGGATGGTGACGTCGTTGTCGGTGCCCGCGACTAGTTTTCGAACATGGCCGAAAGGACCGATGTGACGACATTCGAGCAGCTCCAAGCCATGTCGCCGGAGCAGCGCAGCGCGCACTTCCGCGCCTCGATCGTCACCGATCTGGACGACCTGACCGCCCGCGAGCGGGAGCTCCTGGAGGAGCAGAACCGCCGCGTACAGGCGCGTGAAGAACACCAGCACGGACGCGAACCGCGCACCCATGACGTCTGAGCAGGAGCCACCCAAGGGGGCTCGTGCGTACTGGCATGCGTCGGGACCCGTTGTTGCCTGCCCCACGTGCCTACCTCATAGGGAGACCCATCGGACACGAGAAGTTCCTAGGGGGAGCCATGACCACGACGAATCCCGGCCACCAGGCGGACGCATTGCTCTCGGTCGGTCAGGCCGCCGAGAAGTTGGGGACGCCGATCCGGTTCGTCCGGCGCCTGGTCGCCGAACGCCGGATCCCCTTCCACCGGGTCGGCCGCTACATCCGGATCGCCGAGTCGGACCTGGACGCCTTCGTGGCCGCGGGCCGAGTCGAAGCCGGCCCGCCACCGGCCACGGGCGCGGCCTGAGGCGACACAGGACCGAGACTGCCGCCGTCGGGAATCACCCGAACAGCGCGGCACCGATCTTGTCCGCCGCGTCCCGCTGCATGGTGGGGGTGACGTGGCTGTAGAGGTTGGTGAACAGCATCGGGTCGGCGTGCCCCAAACGCTCGGCCGCCACCTTCGGCGCAACCCCGCTGGCCAGCATCAGCGTGGCGCTGGTGTGCCGCAGCCCGTGTGCGGTCAATCGCGGCAGTCCGAGCTCCTTGGAGTACCGCGCGATCAGCCGGGAGAGGAACTGCGGGTGGTAGGAACCACCGTCCGGTTTGGTGAACACGTAATCGCTCGCCTCGTACGCGGATGCCGCCAACGCCTCCTCGGCCTGCAGCGCGCGTTGCTGGCGCAACACCCGCACCAGGCCGTCGTCCAGCTCGATCGAGCGCACGGCGTCGTGGCTCTTGCCGGCCGAGGGCACCAGGTCGTGGCCCAGGGTCGAGGCGAAGTCGACCACCTGCACCCGTCGCCGGACCAGGTCGACGTTCGCCCAGCGCAGCCACACCAGCTCACCGATCCGCAGACCACAGCCGAGCAGGAACGCCCACACCGGGTAGGTCCGGTCGCCTTCCATCAGCGTCAGGAACTCACGGGCCTGCTCCGGGCTCCAGTGCTTGGGGATCGAGCGTCCCGCTCGTGGGCGCGGCACCCGCGCCGTCGCGTTGCTGCCGATCACGCCCATCTCGACTGCGAGCTTCAGGGCTCCGTTCAGCGGGCAGCGGGCGAGTCGGATCGTGTTCGGCGACAGCGCCTTGCCCGTCTTCGTGCCGCCCTGCTTGGCCAGCAGGCGCTGCCACGCCACGACCGCGTCGGGGGTCAGGTCGCGGACCTTCTTGGCCCCCAGGTGCGGGCGGACGTAGTTGTCCGCGTAGTGCCGGTAGTCGAAGCGGGTCTTGGCCGAGAGCTGCCGGTCGGCGTCCAGCCCGTCGAGGTAGACGTCCAGCAACTCCCCGACCGTCATGCTTCCCGTGCTGGGCAGCACCTGACCGGCATCGACCTGGCCGACCAGGTCACGCCGCGCCTTGGCTGCCTCGGCCGCTGTCCGGAACCCCCGCCGCGTGATCTGGCAGCGGCGCCCGGTCAACGGGTCGCGGCCGACGCTGACCTTGACGTACCAGCCCCCACGACCGTCCGGATACACGCCCTGAGGTCGAGCAGGCATCGGGTCCCACCCCCTGCGAGAACACGCTGAGAACCGCTTGGTTCTCACGAGGTTCTCATGGGCAGGCAAAACACTTCAAGGCCAGAAGCCGAAGTGGCTCTGACCTGGGACGATGCTGCGCGCCCGAAGGGATTCGAACCCCTAACCTTCTGATCCGTAGTCAGATGCTCTATCCGTTGAGCTACGGGCGCCCTGTGGTGCGCCATCGATGCTAGCGGAGGTGGCCGCGTGGGCCGAATCGGTAGTCCCGTCCCGCGGGCCGCCTACCTGGGTTGATGATCTCCGCTGCGGCCGACGAGGTCGCACTGAGGCGCGACGCCCGGACGGATCCCCCAGGCCGCCAGCACCCGTGTGGCCTCCGCCAGAGCAGCACCCAGGGCCGCGTCGACCGGCGCGGTCAGCCCGACCCGCAGGCCCTCGGTGCTCTCCGGCTCGATCCCGACCACCGCCAGGTGCTCGGGCATGCCGTCCAGCAGCGTCGCCGCGGCCAGCACCTCGCGCAGGTCGATCTGGTGCGGGGAGACCGGCCGGTCGTACATCCGGGGCACGGCCTCCCCCTCGCCGCGCAGCACGGTGCCGGGCGCAGTGCCTGCCCGGACGGCGTCCAGCACCAGCAGGTGCGTGCTCTCGCACACCATCGGCACCAGCGACAACCCCCAGGTGCCACCATCCACCCAGCCGACCTCGGCCGGCCACGGTCCGGCGTCCCTCAGCCGTTCCAGCAGGATCAGCCCGGCGCCGTCGTCCTCGAGCAGGGGGTTGCCCAGCCCGAGGACGACGACCCCGGCCGTCATCGGCCGGCCACGGGGTCGGGGCCCCGGAGGTCCCCGTCCCGGTGATCCGCGTCCCCTCGATCCCCGTGACCCGGGTCCACCGGCCAGTCCTCGAACACCGCCCCGCGGCGCACCCAGCGCCCCCCGCTGACCATCGACGAGATCGCTCCGGAGCGCTCCACACTGTCGGCCCGGATCGACAGGTACACATGCAGCGGCAGGAACAGGATGATCACCCACATGATGGCGAAGTGCAGCAACCGGGTGTTCTGCGCTCCGATCTGCACGTTCAGCCAGTGGAAGACCGCCCAGAAGGCGTTCTGCGAGTCGTACAGACCCCACATGGCCAACCCGGTGAACACCTGCACCAGGAACACCAGGTAGATCAGCGTGTAGGTGAGCTGCTGCAACGGGTTGTGGCCCAGGTACTCCGGGGCGGTGCGGGTGCCGATGAACAGGTAGGCGCGCAGGGTGCGCAGCAGGTTGGCCGCCTCGCGACGGTTGCGGAAGGGGATCAGCGCCTGCCACCGGTCGAAATGGATCCGGCTGGTGGACAGGTTCCAGGCCCGCACCACCAGGACCAGCATGAACACCACCGCGGCGGTGTAGTGGATCCACCGCACGGAGCCGATGAAGTAGCCGGCCCGCCGGTCCGCGATCCATGCCGTGGGGACCCATCCCGGGTCGGCGATGAAGTACCCGGTGACGGTGAGCACGACGATCGCGGCCACCCAGACCCAGTGCGAGATCCGCAACCACAGGTCCCAGACGGGATGATAGTCGAACGGGCGCTGTTCCCCGGGCACCCGCAGGCTCCAGGCCCGCACCGGCAGGTAGCCGAGCAGGCGCCAGGGTCCGCCACCGCTGCGGACGGCGATCGCCAGCGGCGCATAGGATCCCGCACCCAGCCGGGCGCGGCCGGCCCTCGCCCGCCACCCGGTGCCCGGGCC
>JBAPWU010000115.1:0-9528 GCA_049283855.1 Kineosporiaceae bacterium | reverse complement strand
TGGCTGGCCCGGACCGGTGCCCTGGGCCTGCCGGTGAGGCAGAGCCCGCCGGCGATCGCCCAGGCCGAGGTGGACCGGGCGCTGGCCGCGGTGGCGACCCCGGCGTCGTCCGGCCCGCTCACGGTGGCGATCGGAGACCGGACCGTCACGGTGACCCGGGCGGCGCTCCTTCCGGCCCTGTCGATGGCTCCGAGCAGGGCCAGGCCCGGTTCGCTCGACCTGGTGGTCGACGGCTCGGTGCTGCGCAGCGCCGTCCTGGCCGGCGCCAAGGACCTCGAGCAGACGGCGAAGGACGCGCAGATCGTGCTGAAGGACGGCCGGCCGACGGTGATCCCGTCAGCGGACGGGGTCACCATCGACCCGACCGCCCTGGCGACGGCGGCGCAGGCGGCGTTGCTCACCCCCGAGCGGACGGCGAGGCTGACGACGGCGGTCTCCACGCCGAAACTGACCACGGCGCAGGCAACGGCACTGGGAGTGAAGGAGAAGGTCTCCACCTTCTCCACCCGCCTGACCGCGAATGCCCCTCGGACGAACAACCTGCGGATCGCCGCGCGTACCGTCAACGGCACCCTGGTGCTGCCGGGGAAGACGTTCAGCCTCAACGACGTGCTGGGTAGGCGGACGCCGGAGAAGGGCTACGCGGAGGCGCCGACGATCATGAACGGGCGGCTGGTGCTGGGCAGCGGCGGTGGCGTCTCGCAGATGGCGACCACGATCTACAACAACGTGTTCTTCGCCGGGCTCGAGGATGTGCGCCACACGCCGCACTCGTTCTACATCTCGCGCTACCCGGTGGGCCGCGAGGCCACGGTCAACTACCCGAACGTCGACCTGGTGTGGCGCAACGACTCCAGGTTCGCGGTGCTGGTCGAGGCCGACGTCACCAGCACGGTGAACGTCAGCTTCTGGAGCACCAAGCAGTACGACAGGGTGGTGGCGGAGACCGGCGCGCGGACCAACCCGCGCCAGCCGAAGACGGTCTACGACCCGAGGGACGGATGCGTGCCGCAGGACGCCAACGGCGGCTTCGACATCGTCGTCCGGCGAAAGGTCTACCAGGGCGGGAAGATCGTCAAGGACCAGTCCTGGCGGACCACCTACATCGCCGAGGACAAGGTGGTCTGCGGGCCCAAGCCTGCTGACGTCCCGGTCCGGTAGGGGTCAGCGGGCTCCCCGATCCGGAGACGACCCAGGCGGCGGAGACCTGCGCCGCGCCGAGAGCGGTGCCAGATCGACCCCTCGGCACACGACCACCCCCCGGAGACGCGATACTGGTTCCGGCCAGAGATACTAGGCGGCACCCGACCGACCCCGGAGGACATACCGTGACGTACGTCATCGCCCTGCCCTGCGTCGACGTCAAGGACAAGGCCTGCATCGAGGAGTGTCCGGTCGACTGCATCTACGAGGGCGAGCGATCGCTGTACATCCACCCCGACGAGTGCGTCGACTGCGGCGCCTGTGAGCCGGTCTGCCCGGTCGAGGCGATCTACTACGAGGACGACACCCCGGAGCAGTGGAAGGACTTCTACAAGGCCAACGTGGAGTTCTTCGACGACCTCGGCTCGCCCGGCGGTGCGGCCAAGCTCGGCATGATCCCCAAGGACCACCCGATCATCGCTGCGCTCCCGCCGCAGGGCGAGGGGCACTGAGACCGCAGCTGCCGGACTTCCCCTGGGACCGGCTCGCCCCCTATGGCGCGCTGGCCCGCCGGCACCCCGACGGCATCATCGACGCCTCCATCGGCACGCCGGTGGACCCCACGCCGTCCGTGGCCAGAGCCGCGCTGGCGGCCGCAGCCGACGCACCGGGCTACCCGCAGACCTACGGCACGCCCGCTCTGCGTGAGGCGGTCGCGGCGTGGTTCGCCCGGCGTCGCGGCGTCCCGGACGTGGACCCGGGCGGCGTGCTGCCCACGATCGGCTCCAAGGAACTGGTCGCCTGGCTGCCCACCCTGATGGGGCTGGGCGCCGGCGACCTGGTGGTCCACCCGGAGCGGGCCTACCCCAGCTACGACGTGGGCGCCCGGCTCGCCGGGGCCACTCCGGTGCCCGCCGACGGCACGCTGCAGCTCGGCCCGGCGCGCGGCGCCGTCCGGCTGGTCTGGGTGAACTCGCCCTCGAACCCGACCGGCAAGGTGCTGCCCGTCGAGCACCTGGCCAAGGTGGTGGCCTGGGCCCGGTCGATCGGTGCGGTGGTGGCCAGCGACGAGTGCTACGCCGAGCTCGGCTGGGACGTCGAGGAGGTGCCGAGCATCCTCGATCCGCGGGTGTGCGGCGGCTCGCACGAGGGCCTGCTCGCGGTGTACTCGACGTCCAAGCAGTCCAACCTGGCGGGGTACCGTGCGGCGTTCGCGGCCGGTGACGTCGCGCTGGTGAAGCGGCTGCTCGAGGTGCGCAAGCACGCCGGCATGATGATGCCGTTGCCGGTGCAGGCTGCGCTGACCGCCGTGCTCGCCGACGACGCGCACGTGGCCGATCAGCGCGAGCGCTACCGGGCCCGCCGGGTGCTGATGATGAAGGCGGTCGGCGACGCGGGCCTGCGGGTGGAGGAGTCGGCGGCCGGGCTGTACCTGTGGGCCACCCGCGACGAGCCGTGCTGGGACACGGTGGCCTGGCTGGCCGAACGCGGCGTCCTGGTCGCGCCGGGGGAGTTCTACGGCGCCGCCGGTTCCCGCCACGTGCGGATCGCCCTCACCGTCACCGACGCCCACGCCGCCCTGTTGCCCACCCGTCTGACCCCCTGACGAACCCTGGGCGGGGCTGCTACTTGACGGCGCCGGCGGTGAGGCCGCCGACCAGGTGCTTCTCGATCAGCATGAACAGGGCGACGACGGGGACGACGGCGATCACCGAGGCGGCGAAGAGCTGGTCCCAGTGCTGCTCGTACCCGGTGACGTAGGTGCGGATGCCGACGGTGAGCGGCTTCTTGTCGTCGTCGATGATCAGGGTGAGCGCGACCACGTACTCGTTCCAGGCGGCGATGAAGGTGAAGATCGTCGCGGTGACCAGCCCGGGGCGGGTCAGCGGCAGCATCACCCGCCACAGCCGCGCCACCTGGCCGGCGCCGTCGAGCTCGGCCGCCTCCTCGACCTCGCGCGGGATCGAGGAGAAGAACGAGTGCAGGATCCAGATCGCGAACGCCAGGTTGAATGCCGCGTTGGTGAGGATCAGGGCCAGGTAGGTGTTGACCAGGTTCAGCTCGAAGAACTCCCGATAGATGCCGACCACCAGTGAGGTGGGCGAGAACATCTGGGTGACCAGGATGAGGAACAGGAACGCGCCGCGGCCCCGGAAGCGGAACCGGGCGGTGAAGTAGGCCGCCGGGACGGCCACCAGGACGACGATCACCGTTGAGGCGAGCGAGATCACCAGCGACGTCTTGAGCCAGTTCAGGAACCGCTCGTCGCCGAGCACCTGGTTGAACGTGGTCCACTGCCATTCCCGCGGGAACAGCGACGGGGGAGTGGTCTTCACGTCGGTGCTGGTGCGCAGCGAGTCGAGCACCATCACCAGGTACGGCGCGAGGAACGCCAGCGCGATCGCGAACCCGGCCGCGGCCATCACGCTCGGGCGCACGCGGCGCCAGGTGGCCGGAGACATCACGACTGCTCCTCCCGCCAGTTGGTGACCCTGAGGTAGACCGCCACCACGACCAGGATCAGCGCCACGTTGAGAATGCCTGCGGCGGCGGACATCCCGACGTCACGCTCCTGACTCTTGAAGGCCAGCTTGTACATGAAGGTGATCGTCGTGTCGTGGGTGAAGCCCGGGTTGCGGTCGTTGAGGGTGTAGACGATCGGGAAGGAGTTGAACACGTAGATCGTGTTCAGCACCGTCGCCACCGCCATGGCCGGGCGCAGCAGTGGGAAGGTGATCAGGCGCCAGGCCTGCCAGGGGGTGGCGCTGTCGATCTTCGCGGCCTCGTGCAGGTCGTCGGGGATGGCGTTCAGCCCGGCCACGAAGACGAAGGTGGTGAACGGGATCGAGACGAACACGCCGACCACGATCATCGAGGCGAGGGTCCAGCGGTCCTCGCCCAGGAAGTCGATGGAGGTCTCGATCAGGCCGAGCTTCTTCAGCAACGCGTTCAGCAGGCCGTAGTTGTAGTCGTAGAGCAGCACGAACAGCTGTGCCGTGATCAGCAGCGAGGCCGCCCACGGCACGATCAGGGCGACCCGGACCAGGCGCCGCCCCGGGAACTCCTTGCTCAGGAACTGGGCCAGCGCCAGCGAGATCACGATGGTGATGGCGACCACCAGGATCACCCACAGCACCGTGTTCTTCAGCACTGTCGGCAGGGACGGGTGGTCGAGCACTGCCGAATAGTTCCGCCAGCCGGCGCCGCCGAGGCGTAGCCCGGTGATGGAGAAGCGGTCCCGGGACGCCTGGACGAGCTTGACCGCCGGGAAGAGCACGACCAGGACGATCAGGGCGAGCGCCGGGCCGAGCCAGATCACGGTCTGCAGCGGACCCGCCTCACCCCGGCGTCGCGCGGGGGTGAGGCGGGTCCGAGGTGTCATCTGCAGTCCTTCTCAGACGGTGGGCAGACAGCGGGTCACGTGGTCAGCGGGTGCTGACGCAGGTCAGGTCGTGGTCTCGGCGGTCTTCTGGAGCCCGTCGAGAACCGCCTTCGGGTCGCCGGCCGGAGCCGTGCCCGCACCGATGTTCTGCTGCACCGCGATCTTGATCTTGTCCCAGGTCGGGTCGTCGGTCGGGGTGAGGTGGATGTTCGGCAGCGTGTCGAGGTAGACCTTGAGCTTGGGGTCGGCGGCGAACACCTCGAGCCCACTCTTGGTCACCGGCAGGAAGCCTTCCTTCTTGATGAAGGTGTTGACCTGGTCCTTCTGGTAGTACAGGTCGTAGAAGGCCTTGATCGCATCCTGGTTGCCGGGCTTCTTGAACGCCATCAGGTAGTCGGTGACGCCGAAGGTCTGCGGCGCTCCGCCGTCCTTGGTCGGCATCGGGGCCACCCCGTAGTTGACCTTCTTGTCGGTGTCGAGCGCGCCGGCCAGTGGGGAGAAGCCGACGACCATCCCGGCCTTGCCGGACTTGAACAGGTCGAAGGCGTCTGCCCGGTTGGTCTTGCCGGGGTTGTTCTGGGTGACCTTGTCGGTCACGGCGAGCTTCTTCAGGAAGGTGAGCGTCTCGACGTTCTTCTCCGAGTTGATCGTCCACTTCCCGTCGGCCTTCCAGTCGCCGCCGTTGTTGAACGCCCAGATCGAGAACTCGCCCTGCGCCTCCTCCGGCCCGAGCGGCATCGCGTAGCCGACGGTGCCGTTGCCGAGCGCCGTGATCTTCTTGGCGTCGTCCTCGAACTCGGCCCAGGTCTTCGGCGGCGCGGCGATGCCGGCCTTGGCGAACAGGTCCTTGTTGTAGAAGAAGGCCCGCGCGCTGGACAGGTCGGGCATGCCGTAGAGCTTGCCCTGGTAGGTGCCGGACTTCACGAACGCATCCAGCAGGTCGCTCTTCGCCGTGGCTGACAGGACGTCGTCGGCGGACCAGAGCAGGCCGTCCTTGGCGTAGCTGGCGTAAACGTTGAGGTTGAGGATGTCGGGCGCCTGGTTGTTCTGGATCATCGTGGACGACTGCTGGTCGATGGTGTCCCAGCTGACCACCTGGACCTCGAGCGTCGTGCCGGTCTTGGCCTTGTAGGCGGTGGCGAAGGAGTCCCAGAACGCCTTGGTGTTGTCCTTGGAGTACTCGGCCGCCACGATCTTGATCGACGTGGCCTTGGCGGCGCCGCCGCTGGCGGCGCTGCTCGCGCCGCCGGCCGACGATGCTCCCGTGCCGCCGCCGCACGCGGTCAAACCGAGCGCCGCTACGGCCCCGATGGCCAGCAGCGCCGTTCTGCGTGTCGTCATCGCTTGGTGCCTCCTACGTCGCGTGACTCGATCGTTTGCGACCGAATGTCGAAGTGAAGAAGCAAGATAGCGCGTCACGCCGACAGCAGGAGGCGGGTTCGGTCAGCCCCGACGGCGAGCAGCAGGGTGGGCAGCCGGGGGCCCGTGTCCCGGCCGACCAGCAGCTGGTAGAGCAGGGCGAAGAAGCGGCGCTGGGCCGTCTTGAGCTCGGGAGTCGGCTTCACGTCCGGGGCCAGGCCCAGCTGCTGCTTGGGCACGCCGTAGACCAGCGTGGTCAACCCCTCGAGCGACCAGTGGCCGGCCAGCCCGTCGAGGAGCAGCCGCAGCGACTCGCGCTGCTCGGGGGTCAGGGCGGCCAGCGCGGCGGCGTCCGGGACCGAGCGCACCTGGGTGCGCTGCTCGGCCGGCACCTGGGTGGTGACCCACCGCTCGGCACAGTCCAGGCGCGGCCGCACCTGGTCGAGTGCCTCGATCGGGCGCTCCGGGTCGAGCTCGCGCAGGATCCGCAGGGTCTGTGCGTCGTCGCCGGTGGTGATGTCGACGATCGAGGCCAGGGTGCGGTAGGGCAGCGGGCGAGGTGTCTGCGGCAGCGTGCCCGCACTCTGCGTGGTGGTCGCCCGGTAGTGCGCCGCGGCGTCCGCCGGGGTCGCCGTTCCCGCGGACACCTTGCGGCCCAGGGCATCCCACTCGTCGTACATCCGCTGGATCTCGGCGTCGAAGGCCACCTTGAACCCCTGGTTCGGGCGTCGGCGGGCGTAGAGCCAGCGCAGCAGCGCGGGTTCCATGATCGCCAAGGCGTCCATGGCGGTCGGCACCCCGCCCTTGGAGCTGCTCATCTTGGCCATGCCGCTGATCCCGACGAAGGCGTACATCGGGCCGATCGGCGGTGGTGCACCGAAGACCTCGGAGACGAGCTGGGTGCCGACCACGAACGAGGAGCCGGGGGAGGTGTGGTCCACGCCGGAGGGCTCGAAGGCCACACCCTCGTAGGCCCAGCGCATCGGCCAGTCCACCTTCCAGACCAGCTTGCCGTGGGTGTGCTCGGTGAGCTTGACCGTCTCGCTGTGGCCGCAGGCGGCGCAGGTGTAGCTCAGCTCGGTGGTCTCGTCGTCGTAGGCGCACACCGTGGTGAGGTCCTTGTCGCAGACCGAGCAGTAGGGCTTGTACGGGAAGTAGCCGGACGCCGAGGCGCCGTCGTCCTCGGCCGCCGCCCCCGACCCCTCGGCAGCGGCCCGTGCGTCCTCGTCGTCCTCGTCGGTCGGCACCGCCTTCTTGGTGCGGTAGCGGCCGAGCACGGCGTCGATCCGCGCGCGCTCGCGCATGGCCAGCAGGATCTGGTCGCGGTAGGCGCCCGAGGTGTACATCTGGGTCTGGCTCACCCCGCGCGCCTCGATGCCGAGCAGGGCCATCGCCTCGATCATCGGCGCCTGGAAGTGCTCGGCCCAGCTGCGGTAGGGGCTGCCGGGCGGGGCCGGGACGGACGTGAGCGGCCGGCCGATGTGCTCGTTCCAGCTCGCATCGACGCCGGCCACGCCCGCCGGCACCTTCCGGAAGCGGTCGAAGTCGTCCCAGGAGAGCACGTGGATGCAGTCCCGACCCCGGCGTCGGATCTCGTCGGCGACCAGGTGCGGGGTCATCACCTCGCGCAGGTTGCCCAGATGGATCGGCCCGGAGGGGCTCAGCCCCGAGGCGCAGACGATCTGCCCGCCGGGCGTCCGGCGGTCGGCCTCGGCGATGACCTCGTCGGCGAAGCGGGCGACCCAGTCGCTGGCCATGATGTCGCTGTTCTCGCTCACGAGGAGCGATTCTCGCACCAGGCCGGCGCCGGCCCGGGCAGGGGCTCAATGCGGGCCCGACGGGTGCCGATGCCAGGATGAACTCGGGCGGCACCGTGATCGTTGGAGTCGTCATCGAAGCCCACCGCGGCCCCGACCAGGAAGTGGAAAGCCGTGACCGATCACAGCGCGCCGTCCGATCCCTTCTCCGCCCCGTCGCCCGCCCCGCCGGGCCGTGGCGGCAAGACCGGCAGGGGGCCCGGGAAGCTGCAGGTGAAGCTGCCGTCCGGGCTGGCGGCGAAGGGGGCCCGCAGCGGGCGCGCCTTCGTGGCGGTCATGGTCCTGGTGGGCCTGGGGGCGGTGGGCTCCACGGCGATCACCAAGACCGCCGGCGGGGAGGTGGCGGTCATCCGCAACGGGGGACCGCTGAACAACAATCGGATCCGCCAGATCGTGCCTCCGGCGTCCGGGGTGACCTGGATCGGCTTCTTCTCCCAGAAGCACACCTACCCCGCCCAGCAGCGCTTCTACACGATCACCGGCGACTCGGCCCGGGGTGACCGGACCGGGGTCGACGTGGAGAACCTGCCCACGGCGGACGGCGTCGAGGTGGGGGTCGAGGGCACCGTGTACTTCCAGCTCACCGCCGACGGCACACACCTGCGCGCCTTCGACGACAAGTACGGCACCCGGCAGTACCGCGGCGAGGACGGCCAGTTGCGCTACGCCTGGGACGACGAGCTGGGCTGGTCGACCTTCCTGGACCAGATCGTTCGCCCGGTGATCAGCAATGCGCTCCGGGAGCAGATCGGGGCGACCCAGTGCTCGGAGCTGCAGGCCTCGTGCGCCCTGGTCCAGAACGGCGGGAGCCTGCAGGCGGTGAACGCCTCGGCGGGCAAGGGCAACCTGAAGATCGCCAAGATCCAGGAGGCGATCAACGCGACTCTGGTGCAGGACTTCGACCAGACCCTGGGCGGCTCGTTCATCACCAACGTGCGGTTCAACCTGGCCAAGATCACCCTGCCGCAGACCGTGCAGGATGCGATCAACCGGTCGCAGGCGGCGTTCGCAGCCGTGACCGAGGCGCAGGCCAAGGTGAAGCAGGCCGAGGCGGAGGCGGCGGCGAACAAGGCCCGCCAGGCCGGCTACGCGAACTGCCCCGCCTGTGCCCAGATCGACATGCTGAAGGCGATCCCGCCGAACGTGACCACGTACGCGCCGGGCACCGGGTTCTCGATCACTCAGCCCCCGACGGCCGCCCCGGCCAAGTAGCCGGGCGGGGCGGGAACCGGTCCAGGAGGGGGCCGTCAGCGCTTCTCGCAGGCGATCCCGTCGCGGTCGCGGTCCAGGTGGGTGTTCTTCGAGTACACAGCCAGGCTCTTGGTGAACGTGGTCACCGGCTTCTTGCCCGACGCGACCTTGTCCCTCGCCTTCGGCTTGCCGACCCCGTGCTTGTAGACCTTGTTCAGGGCTGTGCAGTTCTTGTACTTGACCGGCTTCGCGGCAGCCTCGGCCGGCAGTCC
This sequence comes from Kineosporiaceae bacterium, assembly GCA_049283855.1. Classification (GTDB taxonomy): domain Bacteria; phylum Actinomycetota; class Actinomycetes; order Actinomycetales; family Kineosporiaceae; genus JADJPO01. The sequence continues at coordinate 364 of JBAPWU010000115.1, read as the reverse complement.
GATGCCGGCGAGGAGGCCGGCGGCCAGGCCGGCGGCCAGGCCGGCGGAGACCAGAGCACGCATGGCGATTCGCATATGGGTGTCCTACTCCGTCTGGTTCGACCTGGCAATCGCCTGCGGAGTGCTGTGTTCGGCGGCTCGCTCAGGTGCCTGCGGCGACGCGCACGATCACGGTGCCGGCCGGCGGGCCGCCCTCGAGCGCCGTCCAGCCCTTGTCCGGTGCGCTCCGGAGCCACCGCTGTCCGTCCACCTCGACGGCGACGACGTTCAGGGCGTCGCCTCGGGCGACGGCCCACTGGGCCAGCGCCCAGCCGAGCCGTGCACCGTCCCTGCCGGCCAGCACGAAGCGGGCGGAGGTGCCGTC
>JBAPWU010000114.1:0-2987 GCA_049283855.1 Kineosporiaceae bacterium | reverse complement strand
CGTAGGAGGTGTCGGAGGAGCCCAGCACCCAGCGGGTGGCGGCGAGGATCCCGGCCGCGATCAGCAGGACGGCCGCCGTGTCCCGCCACCCCGAGCTGGACACCCCGGGGGTGAACCGCAGGGCCGCCAGGACCAGGGCCACCTGGAACCCGAAGCCCAGCACCAGCGCCAGCACGACGCTGCCGAACGCGGCCAGCGGGCGCAGCAGGGGTTGGACCAGGGTGTCCAGCACGGTGACCGCCGCCAGGGCGACCGCGAGCGGCCCCAGCTGCCCGACCCGCACCCCGCCGACCACCAGGACGCCGAGCCCCACCGCGGCGGTCGTGGTGACCAGCGACCACGACAGGGCCGCCAGATCACGCAACCACGAGATCGGTGCGGACGCCGTCACCGCGACCGGCGCCGCCCACGACGCAGGCCCCCGGGCCATCGGCTGCTCGCCCACTCCCGGAGTCTGGCACGTCACGGCGCAGGCCCGGGGCTCACGGATCGGTGGCGACCGCCACGGCACGCAGCTCGACGGACTCGGCGCGTTCGGCGAGCAGCGGCTCGGCGGCGATCAGCTCACTGACCTGCGCCAGCACCGCGGCCAGCGCGGACTCGTCCAGGCCTGGTGCGAGAGCCATCACCACCCGCAGCTCGGAGCTGTCCCCCGGCTCGCAGTGCACGCCGCGGACCGCCGGCACCGCCCGCATCACCTCGGCCAGGGTCGCGGCCACCTCGGGGTCGGCCGCAGCAGGCGCCCAGGAGCGGCCCTGGGCCAGCGCCCAGACGGCGGGACGGCGCACCACGAAGGCGCCCGGTGAGGCGGGGTCCAGGACCATGACGTCGCAGCCCTCGTCGACCGCCGAGAGCGCGGCCCGGCTCGCCTCGACCGGCACCGGGCGGGCCGCGGCATCCCAGGCGGCGAGGGCGTCCACCCCGCTGAACACCGGCAGGGCGCGCCGTCCGCCGGGGCCGGCCAGCAGCGGCAGGCTCATCTGTGCCCCGGCGTCCCCGCGGACGTGGTCCGGCAGCGGGTGGTCCTGCCCGATCGCGGCCACCACCGGGACGAGCACCCGGGCGGCGCCCAGCGCGGCCACCACCTCGGCCTCGCTCGCTCGCCCCGCGGCGTAGGCGGCCAGGGCCGCAGCCAGGGCCGGATCGGCCGCACCGTCGTCACCGGCGAAGGGCTGGGGTTGGAGCGAGCGTCCGGCCCAGGGCACTCCGACGGTGTCGCTGCTCACGGCCGTCCGGCGACGTCGAGGGCCTCGCCGAGGGTGAACGCCTGCGCGTACAGGGCCTTTCCGACGATGGCGCCCTCGACCCCATCGGGCACCAGGGCGCGCAGCGCGACCAGGTCGTCCAGCGTCGCGATGCCGCCGCTGGCCACCACCGGACGGTCGGTGCGGGCGCAGACCGCCCGCAGCAGGTCCACGTTGGGACCGCGCAGCGTGCCGTCCTTGGTGACGTCGGTCACCACGTACCGGGCGCACCCGTCGGCGTCGAGGCGAGCCAGGGTCTCCCACAGGTCGCCGCCCTCACGGGTCCAGCCGCGGGCCGCGAGCGTGGTCCCGCGCACGTCGAGCCCGACCGCGACCCGCTCGCCGTACCGGTCGATCGCGGTGCGGGTCCACTCCGGGTCCTCCAGAGCGGCGGTACCCAGGTTGACCCGGGCGCACCCGGTGACCATCGCCGCGGTCAGGGATGCGTCGTCCCGGATGCCGCCGCTCAGTTCGACGGCCACGTCGAGCGCGCCGACCACGGCGTCGAGCAACTCGCGGTTCGAGCCGCGACCGAACGCCGCATCGAGGTCGACCAGGTGGATCCACTCCGCGCCCGCCGCCTGCCAGGCCAGGGCCGCCTCCAGCGGGTCGCCGTAGGAGGTCTCGCTGCCCGCCTCGCCCTGGACCAGCCGGACGGCCCGGCCACCCGCGACGTCGACGGCGGGCAGCAGGTGCAGTCTGCGGCTCACCGGGTTGCTCGGCTCACTGGGGTTCCTCCTCGAACGCGGAGCGGTCGGCCTGCATCTCGTCGTAGATGTCCCCGCGGCGGCTCCACAGGAAGTACACCGTGATCAGCGTGACCAGGGCGGCGATCGTGCCTATCCGCCACCACAGGGTCATCCGGGTGACGCCGGCGATGATCGCCAGAGCAGCCACGCTGCCCAGCGAGGTGGCCAGTCTCGGACGGCGCCGGCGCGATGACGTCGTCCGCCGGGTGGTCGGCCGTCGTCGGGCCGTCGTCCGGCGCCGGGTGCTGGTGCGTCTGCGGGTCGCCACGACGACGAACGCTAGCCCAGACCCCGAGCCGGCGCGGACACCGGAATCACAGCGAGCGGACCCAGTTGCGCAGCAGGGTGGCCCCGGCATCGCCGGACTTCTCGGGGTGGAACTGGGTCGCCGACAACGCACCGTTCTCGACCGCGGCCACGAACGGGACGCCGTGCTCGGCCCAGGTGACCGAGGGCGGGGTCAGCCGGCTCGCCTGATCCGGGCGAAGCCCGAGCTCCCAGCGCTGCACGGCATAGGAGTGCACGAAGTAGAACCGCTCGCTCTCCACCCCGGCGAACAGCACAGAGTCCGGCGGGGGTTGCACGGTGTTCCAGCCCATGTGCGGAACCACCTGCGCCGGAAGGCGTTCCACGGTGCCGGGCCACTCCCCCAGGCCGGCGACCGCAGGCCCGTGCCGATGCGAGGGCTCGGTGGAGCCCTCGAACATCACCTGCAGCCCGACGCAGATGCCCAGCACCGGCCGGCCCCCGGCCAGGCGCCGGTCGACGATCTGGTCGCCCCGCACGGCACGCAGACCGTGGGCGACGGCGGCGAACGCGCCGACCCCGGGCACCACCAGCCCGTCGCAGGATTCCGCCGCGGCGCGGTCGGCGGTCAGCTCCACCTCGGCCCCGACCCGTTCCAGCGCGCGGACGGCGGAGCGCACGTTGCCCGAGCCGTAGTCCAGGACGACGACCCTCGCCGTCACAGGGTGCCCTTGGTGCTGGGCACGCC
>JBAPWU010000113.1:0-5663 GCA_049283855.1 Kineosporiaceae bacterium | reverse complement strand
CGTCGGGACGGGTGAGCACGCCGACGATCTGGTGCCGCGAGGCGGCGAGGGCGTCCAGCGCGGGAACGGCGACCTGCGGGGTGCCGGCGACGAGCAGGCGCACTAGCCCACCCGCGTCACAGCGCGCGACCGAAGGTGGCGTGCGGGGATTCCTTGATCACAGGGGCCACCTGGCCCATCCACTCCGCCTCGCGGATCGCCTTGAGCGCCAGCTTGCGCTGGGCGCGGTCCATCCGGTCGATGAACAGGATTCCGTCCAGGTGATCGGTCTCGTGCTGCACGGCCCGGGCCAGCAGTTCGCCGCCCTCGATCGTCACCGGCTCGCCGTGCTGGTCGAAGCCCTTGGCCACCACCCTCATCGCGCGGGGGGTGTCGAACACGATCCCCGGGAAGGACAGGCAGCCCTCCTCGCCGTCCTGCAGCTCGCTGGACAGGTCGAGGCTGGGGTTGATCAGGTGGCCGAGGACCTCGTCCACGTAGTAGGTGAACACGCGCAGGCCCACCCCGATCTGCGGGGCGGCCAGCCCGGCCCCCGGGGCATCCATCATGGTGTCGGTCAGGTCCTTGACCAGGATCCGCAGCTCCTTGTCGAAGTCGACCACCGACTGGGCGGGGGTGCGCAGCACCGGGTCGCCGAACAGGCGGATCGGCTGAATGGGCACGGCAGCGTCCTCACAGGGGCTCGGGTCGGGTCGCCGTCCAGTCTAGGCGCGCGCCCGGTCGGCCCGCGTGACCTCGGACCGCGTGAGGTGGTGGAACCGGCTGTTCAGCACACCGTCGTCGGTCAGCACATGGATGGCCAGGCCCGGTGCCGCCTTGAGGTCGCCGGTGGCGACGATCGCATCCAGGCCGGCCACCGCGGCGAACTAGTCGACGACCGCCCGCAGCCGGTCCAGCGACTCCGAGGTCCGCCCCAGGTGCGGGTCGCTGATGTGTCCGAGGGTCAGCATCGGCCACCTCCTCCCCTGCCACCACGTCCCGTGCCGCCGGGCCCGCGCCGGCCCGTTCAGCGTAGGTCGAGGGCGATGTCCAGCGTCGGGGCGGAGTGGGTGAGGGCGCCGACGGCGAGGTAGTCGACGCCGGTGCCGGCCACCTCGCGGGCGTTCTCCACCCGGAGCCCGCCGCTGGATTCGGTCTTGGTTCCATAACGCCGCGCTATGTCAACGCTGGCCCGGGTGGCATCCAGCGTCATGTTGTCCAGCAGCACCAGCACGGCGCCGTCCGCGCACGCGGCCTCGACCTGCTCGGTCAGGGTGCACTCCACCTCGCACGGGATGTCCGGGGCCAGCGCCCGCACCGCGCGCAGCGCCGGCACCACTCCCCCGGCGGCCAGCACGTGGTTGTCCTTGATCAGCGCCTGATCGCTCAGCCCCATCCGGTGGTTCTGGCCACCGCCGCAGCGCACCGCGTACTTCTGCGCCGCCCGCAGGCCCGGCGCGGTCTTGCGGGTGTCGCGGATCACCGCACCCGTGCCCTCGACGGCCTCCACCCAGCGGGCGGTCAGGGTGGCGATCCCGGAGAGCATGCACAGCATGTTCAGGGCGCTGCGCTCCCCGGTCAGGATCGCCCGGATCAAGCCGTTCACGGTGGCTAGCACCTCGCCGCGGCGCACCCGGTCGCCGTCCGAGACCAGCGGGAGGAACTCCAGCCCGCCACCGACCTGCCCGAAGACCGCCTGGGCGATCGGCAGCCCGCAGACCACGCCGTCGGCGCGCGCCACGATCTCACCGGTGCCGATGGCCGTCTCGGCGATGGTCGCCCGCGTGGTCACATCGATGCCGCCCGCCAGGTCCTCCGCCAGCGCGATCACGGCGATCCGCTCGGCCTCGCCGTCCGGCAGCGGGATCATGGGGTTACCTCCTGGGTCGGGTCGGGAGACAGCGGGGGGGTCGTTTCCTGGCTCAGGACCCCGTCGTGCACCGTGGAGACCACCCGCACCCGCCAGGCGTCGACGGCATGGTCGATGTCGCTGCGCCGATGGCAGCCCCGGCTCTCGGCCCGCCGCCGGGCGGCACCGACCAGGGCCACCGCGATGGTGTGCAGGTTGGTGGTCTCCCAGGCGTGCAGGGAGGGCTCCAGCGCACCGCCGTCGACGATCTTGCCGAGGCGGGTGGCCAGGGCGTCCAGGTCCTCCGGACGGCGCACCACGCCGGCCTCGTGCACCATCGCCTCGGTGAGCTCGACCCTGCGGGCCGGATCGACCAGCCCCGGGGTCCGGGCGTCCGCCGCGGGCGGGCGCAGGGCCGGCGTCTCGGTGGACAGCAGCCGGGCCAGCCGCCGGGCCACCACCATCGCCTCCAGCAGGGAGTTGGAGGCCAACCGGTTCGCGCCGTGCACCCCGGTGCAGGCCACCTCGCCGACCACGTAGAGCCCGGGCAGCGAGGTGCGACCGGACATGTCCGAGCGGACGCCGCCGCAGGCGTAGTGCGCGGCCGGCGCCACCGGGATCGGCGCCACCACCGGGTCGACCCCGGCGCTGCGGCAGCCGGCGACGATGGTCGGGAACCGGCGCAGCAGCTTCTCCTCGCCCAGGTGGCGGGCGTCGAGGTAGAGGTGGTCGACGCCGAGCTCGGCCATCCGGGCGGCCATCGTCGCGGCGACCACGTCCCGGGGGGCGAGATCCTCGCGGGGGTGCCTGCCCGCCATCACCCGGTTCCCGTCGGCGTCGATCAGCACGGCTCCCTCGCCGCGCACCGCCTCGGAGACCAGGAGCTGGCGGCCGGCGTCGTCCGCCACGGTGGGCAGGGCCAGCACCGTCGGGTGGAACTGGACGAACTCGAGGTCCGCCGCAGCCGCCCCGGCGCGCAGGGCGGCGGCCAGGCCGTCGCCGGTGGACACGGCCGGATTCGTGGTCTTGGCGAACACCTGCCCGTAGCCGCCTGTGGCCAGAACCGTTGCCCGGGCCCGGATCTCGCCGACCTCGGCGGCGTGACCGTCCCAGCGCGAGACCCTGGCCCCGACCACCGAGCCGTCCTCGGCCCGGAGCAGGTCGAGCAGGAAGGTGCGTTCCCACACGTGCACGTCGGTCACCGCGGTGACCGCGCCCTCCAGGGTGCGCTGGATCTCCAGGCCGGTCGCGTCGCCGCCGGCGTGCACGATCCGGGGCCGGGAGTGCCCGCCCTCGAGGGTGTAGGACAGCGCGCCGTCCGCCGTGCGGTCGAACGCGGCGCCGCTGGCCAGCAGGGAGGCCACCGCGGCCGGCCCCTCCTCGACCAGCACCCGCACGGCGTCCGGATCGCACAGTCCGGCGCCGGCGATCAGCGTGTCCTCGAGGTGATGGCTCGGATCGTCACCCGGGCCGTCGGCGGTGGCCACTCCGCCCTGGGCCCACCGGGTGCTGCCGTCACGCAGCAGGTTCTTGGTCACCACCTCGACCCGCAGCCCGTGCCCGCTCAGGGCCTGGGCCAGTGCCAGGCCCCCGATCCCGGTACCCACGATCAGCACGTCGGTGCTGCGGGTGAAGCTCGACTGCGCGCAGGCGAGCCGGGGAACGACGTTCACTGACCACCTCGGGAGGGATTGCCGATCTCGATCATCCGCTGGACCGAGGCCCGGGCCCGCTCGGCGATGCCGGCGTCCACGGTCACCTCGTCCCGCCCGGTCTGCAGACAGCGCAGCAGCTTCTCCGGGGTGATCATCTTCATGTAGTGGCAGACCGCGGTGTCCGACACCGGCAGGAACCGGGTGCCGGAGGTGTTCCGCTTGCGCAACTGGTGCAGCATGCCGGTCTCGGTGGCCACCAGCACCCGCGGCGCGTCGATCCGCCCGGCCGCGACGTCGGCCATGCCACCGGTCGAGGTGATCCGGACCCGCTCACTCGCCACCTGGCCGGAGGCCACCAGCTCCAGGGCCGGTGTGGCGCAGGCACATTCGGGGTGCACAAGGATGTCCGCCTCAGGGTCCGCGGTGAGCTTCTCGACCAGCATCTCGCCGGTGATCCCCTCGTGCACATGGCACTGGCCGAGCCAGATCCTCATGTTGGTGCGTCCGGTGACCCGCTGCACGTGCGCCCCGAGGTGGCGGTCGGGCAGGAACAGGATCGGGGTGTCCTCGGGGATCGAGCGGACGACGTCCGCCGCGTTCGAGGAGGTGCAGCAGATGTCGGTCTCGGCCTTCACCGCGGCCGAGGTGTTCACGTAGGCGACGACGACGGCCCCCGGGTTGGCCGCCTTCCAGGCCCGCAGCTCCTCGGCGTGGATGGTGTCGGCCAGGGAGCACCCCGCCCTGGCATCGGGGATCAGCACCCGCTTGCCGGGCGAGAGCAGCTTGGCGGTCTCGGCCATGAAGTGCACGCCGCAGAACACGATCTCCTGCTGCGGGGCGGTGGCCGCGATCCGGGACAGGGCCAGCGAATCGCCGACATGGTCGGCGATGTCCTGGATCGCCGGCAGTTGGTAGTTGTGGGCGAGGATCACCGCGTCACGTTCGGCCGCGAGCCGGCGCACGTCCTGCGCCCACTGCGCTTCGTCGAGAACCATGCCCACTCCTTGCCAGGGTCGTACCGACCGGACCGATCCATGTTTCCGCCTATTAGGCGATAACCGCTGCGCGACAGTAGCATGCCGCCGTGCACCGTTCCAGCCGGCCCCACCGCGTGGGGGAGAGCACGGCCGGCTTCGACCATGAGGTCCTCGCCGCCGTGCTCCAGGTGCGCCCCACCGCCGATGGACCGGCCGCCGTCCACGTGCTGCTCTGGCAGCGCGCCCAACAGCCCGAGGCGGGGCACTGGGCCCTGCCCGGAGGACGGCTCGGGGCATGCGAGGACCTGGGCGCATCCATCCGCCGGCAGCTGGCCGAGAAGGTGGACGTGCGTGAGTTGAGCCACCTGGAACAGGTGGAGAGCCTGGGTGACCCCGGCCGGGTTCCGGGCACCCGCACCCTGGCCACCAGCTATCTGGGTCTGGTCCCCGGTGGTGTGGCTCCCGGCCTGCCCGACGACACCTGCTGGCACCCGGCCGATGCGTTGCCCGCCATGGCCTTCGACCACGCCCTGATCGTGGAGGCGGCACGGCGCCGGTTGCGCTCGAAGCTCTCCTACACCAACCTCGGGTTCGCCCTCGCGCCGCCCACGTTCACCATGTCCGAACTGGCCACCTACTACCGTGCCGCCCTCGGTCACGACGTAGACGCCACCAACCTGCAGCGGATCCTGCTGCGCCGCCAGCAGATCGTGGCCACCGGCGAACGACTGCGCCCCGGCCCGGCCGGCGGACGCCCCGCGGCGGTGTTCCGCTTCCGCTCCCCCGCCCTCCAGGTCACCGACGCCTTCGCCGTCCTGCATCCGCCGCGCTGAGCACGCCCTCGCTGTTCTGTGCGGTCGAAAGTGCCCTCGTAGCACCACTTCCGCCGCACCGAATCTGGGACGGGCGGGTTCAGCCCAGGTCGCGGGGGTCGATCTGGATCCGCACGGGGGTGCGGTCCTTACGGGCGCTGCGGGCCACGGCCGCCACCTTCAGCGCCCGGGCCAGGGCGGCGCCGGAGGCCGGGGCGGCGCGCAGCACCATGCGGATCCGCGGCTCCTCGACCGGCAGCACCAGCTCGGCGTCCTCACGGACCGGCGCGGGCTCGAGCACGATCGGGCCCAGGGTCTCCACCCCGCCCGGCACCGCGCTGAGGCCTCCGTCCGCCGCAGCCAGCAGGGCGTCGACGGCCGACCGCTGCCC
>JBAPWU010000112.1:0-4824 GCA_049283855.1 Kineosporiaceae bacterium | reverse complement strand
ACGGCACATCGCCGCCGTGCCGCGCCACCATCGCGCTCGCTGCCTCGTGCAGCCGCATCGCCCGGCGCGGGTAGCCCAGCCGCTCCCAGGCCCGGATCGCATCACCGACCGGCTCCGCGGCCAGATCCGCCGGCGTCGGCCAGCGGGCCATCCATCGCTGCCAGGCCGGCAGCACCCGGGCCACCTGGGTCTGCTGGAGCATGATCTCGCTGACCAGTACGCCCCACGGCGTGCAGTCCGGCGACCGCCACGGCAGATCGCGGGCGTGCACGGAGTACCAGGCCAGCACAGGAGTGTGCAGCGGATGATCGGCCACGACGGAAGATCGCTAGGTCAGACGAAGCGGTCGACCATGATCAGGTCGTGCGCCCGGAACAGGCCCTCGCGCACCGTGCGCGCCCGCTGCTCGCCGACGCCCTCGACCGCCATCAGCTCGTCCAGGCTGGCGGCCAGCAGCTTCTGCAGATCACCGAAGTGCTCGACCAGCCGCTCGATGATCGTGCCCGGGATCCGCGGCACCTTGTTCAGCAGGCGATAGCCCTTGGGGTGCACGGTGATGTCGAGGCTGTCCGGCGTGGCCGGGAAGCCCAGCACCCCGGCCACCTGCACCAGATCGACCAGCTCGGCCGAGGAGATCGCGGCGAGGTCGTCGAGCACCTCGAACATCGACCGCTCGGGCCCGGCGGCGTCCAGGTAGTCGCGGATCACCAGCTCGCGGTCGGGGCTGACCCCGCCGATCAGGTCGTCGAGCTGCAGGGACAGCAGCCGGCCGTCGGCTCCGAGCTCGACCACGTAGTGCGCGATCTCCTCGGAGATCCGGCGCACCATCTCCAGCCGCTGCACGACGATCGACACGTCGCGCACGGTCACCGCGCTCTCGATCTCCTGCTGGGACAGGATGCTGGTGACCTCGTCGAGCCGCGCCTTGTACCGCTCCAGGGTGGCCAGCGCCTGGTTGGCCTTGGCCAGGATCGCGTCCGACCCCTCCAGCACGTACCGAAGCCCTCCGACGTAGAGCGCCACGATCCGCATCGACTGGCTGACCGAGATCACCGGGAAGCCGGCCTGCTTGGCGACCCGCTCCGCCGTGCGGTGCCGGGTGCCGGACTCGCTGGTCTCGATCGCCGAGTCGGGCACCAGCTGGACGGCGGCCCGGGTGATCCGGCGGGCCTCGGCGTCGGTGACGATCGCGCCGTCCATCTTGGCCAGCTCGCGCAGCCGGGTGGCGGAGAACTCGATGTCGAGCGCGAACCCGCCGGTGCACAGCTCCTCGACCACCGCGTCGTGCCCGAGCACGATCAGGGCCCCCGTGCGACCGCGCAGGATGCGCTCGAGCCCGTCGCGGAGCTCGGTGCCCGGGGCGACCGCGGCCAGGGTCGCCCGCAGCAGCTCCTCGACGGAGCGCTCACCAAGCACTACGGGCTCCCGGTGATGTCGGGGACAGGGGGTCGTGGGCATTCTACTGACCGTGCGGCCCGAGCGTCCGGCAAGATCGATATGAGTCGCTTCGCACAGTGTGACCGATCCGTCACGTGACTACCGGAATCTTGGACCGTTCGAGTGCCGTTCCGACGTCGGCCACCTCGTAGACCGTCATCCCTTCCGGGGCGGTCTCCTCGGTTCCGGCCGGCACCACGGCGCTGGTGAACCCCAGCCGCGCCGCCTCGGCCAGGCGGCGGCGCACCCCGGACACCCGGCGCACCTCCCCGGCCAGCCCCACCTCGCCGATCACCACCATGGACGGGCGCAGCGGGAGATCGTGGACGCTGCTCGCCACCGCGAGGGCCACCGCGAGGTCGGCGGCCGGCTCGCCGATCCGCACCCCGCCGACGGTGGCCACGTAGACGTCGCGCCCGCCCAGATGAACGCCGGCCCGCCGGTCTAGCACCGCCAGGGCCATCGCCACCCGGCTCGCCTCCAGCCCGGACGTCGCCCGACGGGGGTTGGCCAGGGCGCTGGAGGCGACCAGGGCCTGGACCTCGGCCAGGAGCGGACGGCGCCCCTCCAGCGTCACCGTGACCGCCGTCCCGGGGACGGGGTGCTCGTGCCGGGACATGAACAGCGCGCTCGGGTCGGCCAGCCCGGTGATGCCGGTGTCGCACAGGTCGAAGCAGCCGACCTCGTCGGTCGCCCCGAACCGGTTCTTGGTCGCGCGGAGCAGCCGCAGCCGGGAGTGCCGCTCGCCCTCGAACTGGCACACGACGTCCACCAGGTGCTCCAGGGCCCGGGGACCGGCGATCGCGCCGTCCTTCGTCACGTGCCCGACCAGCACCGTGGCCATGCCCCGGGCCTTGGCCACCCGGATCAGGGACGCCGCGACCTCGCGCACCTGGGCCACCCCTCCGGCGCCGCCCTCGACCGCCTCGCTGACCACCGTCTGCACCGAGTCGAGGACGAGCAGGTCGGGGCCCACCTGGTCCACGTGACCGAGCACGGTGGCCAGGTCGGTCTCGGCCGCGAGCAGCAGCCGTGGACGCAGGGCGCCGATCCGTTCGGCCCGCAGCCGCACCTGGGCCGCCGACTCCTCACCGGTGACGTAGAGCACGGTGCGCCCGTGGGAGGCGGCGCGGGAGGCGACGTCGAGCAGCAGGGTCGACTTGCCCACGCCCGGCTCGCCGGCGAGCAGCACCACCGACCCGCCGACCAGCCCGCCGCCGAGCACCCGGTCGAGCTCGTCGACCCCGGTCGGCCAGGACCGGGCCGGGCTGGACTCCACCTCGGCGATCGGGCGGGCCGCCGCGGCCACCGTGCGGGCCTGGGTGAGACCGGACGGCGAGGCGCCCAGCTCGCCGACCGTGCCCCAGGTCTGGCACTCGCCGCACCGGCCGACCCATTTCGACGTCGTCCAGCCGCATTCGGTGCACCGGTGCTGAGCGGTCCTCATGGCGGTGACCCTAGGCGGGGCCACCGACAACCCCGCTGCGTGGCCGATGGTCATGAAACCGCTGGTGTCGCTCGGTGAGTGTGGACACTTCTGGGGGGAATCCGCACCTACCAGCCCGAGAACTGTCCACACAGCCCGAGAACTGTCCACACGCCGACGCTCAAGAGGTCAGGACGGCCTCACGTCGGGCAGGGCCATCGCGATCCGGTCCGGCCCCCGCGGTTCCGGCCGAGCCGCGGCGTCCGGTCATTCGGCGACGGGAGTCCGTGGCCACCGTGCCCATGAGGGGAGGTGGGTCAGTAGCGCTTCCAGAAGAGGTTGACGGCGTAGTCGACCTCGGTGCCGGGGTGTTCGGCCAGGACGGCGTCCGCCACCTCGGGGGAGAACTCGATCCGGACCACGGCCTCGAAGTCGTCCCGGGTGGGCATCTGCCAGCGGATGTCCAGTGGCTCCCGGTTCCAGCCGTGCATGGCCCAGAACCGTTGCACGGCAGCGGGATCGTGCTCAGGGAGCCATCGCCGGAACCACGACCCGAAGGTCGACCGGCCGGCGTCGTTGTCGATCACGAAGGCCACCCCGCCGCGGCGGACGACGCGCTGCAGCTCGCGCAGCCCCGGCTCGCACCCCGGCGCGAAGAAGTAGGCCCAGCGGGCGTGGGCCACGTCGATCGACGCGTCCCCGACCGGCAGGGTCTGGGCCGCGCCCTGGCGCACCTGCACGGCCGGTAGGTCCCGGGTCCGCCGGCGCGCCAGGGCGACCAGCGGCGGGTGCGGCTCCACACCGATCACCGATCGGGCGCTCATCGAGAAGCGCGGCAGGTGGAACCCGCTGCCGCAGCCGATGTCGAGCACATCGGCGCCCTCCCAGTTGCGGATGCGCGCCATCGCGGCCTCGATCACCCCGTCCGGGTCGGCGCCGCGGTTCTCGATCTCGTACGTCGCCGGGGTGTACCAGATGTTCGGGCTCGGGCGGACGCCGTCCGGCATCTCAGCCCCTGCCGGCCCCGGTCCCGGTGCCGTCGGCGGCGCGGGTCGCCGGATGCATCACCAGCGTGCGGGCACGACGGCTGGCGAGCAGATCCTGGCAGTGCCCCGCAAGCACGTCGTAGGCCTTCTGGCCGATCAGGGCCACGATCTCGGCCCGCAGGGTGAGGTAGACCGGGTCCCGCCCGACGTGGGCTGCGGAGTTGCCGCTGCAGTACCAGTCCAGGTCGAGTCCGCCGGCGCCCCAGCCGCTGCGGTCGTACTCGGTGAGGATCACCTCGAGGAAGCTGGTTCCGTCCGGCCGCTCGACCGTGCGGTACGTGCGGCGCAGCGGCAGCTGCCAGCACACATCGGGCTTGGTCTCGAGCGGGTTGACGCCCTCCTCCAGGGCCAGCCGGTGCAGCGCGCATCCGGCGCCCTCGGCGAACGTGCCCGGGGCGAAGCCGGGCCGGTTCAGGAAGATGCACGCCCCGTCGACCACCCGGGTGGTGCGGGTGCCGCTCTCGTCCCGGTCCGTCCAGCCGTCCCGATCCGCCTCGGCCTTGTGCTGCCACTGCCGGGCGGTCAGCCGTCTGGCGGCCGTGGAGACCCGGGTCCGGTCGTCCTTGTCGGCGAAATGGGCCCCCAGCGTGCAGCAGCCGTCGTCCGGGCGGTCCCGGTAGATGCCGGCGCAGCCGCTGCCGTAGATGCAGGTCCAGGACGACGTGAGCCAGGTCAGGTCGCAGCGATAGACCTGCTCGGCCTGGGCGGGCTCGGAGCCTGGGGGATCGAGGTCCCCGCGCGGCCCGTCCGGGTCCGGGAACTCCACCCAGTACCGGGTGGGGTTGAGCGGGCTCTCGTCACCCGGGGCGGGGGTGGGCTTGGGCGGCACCCGCTCAGGGTAGGGCGTGCCTGCCCGGATCGCGCACCGGCAGGGCGGGCTCCGTCGGCCGGGCCGAGGTGCGTACCCTGGTCGGC
>JBAPWU010000111.1:0-5066 GCA_049283855.1 Kineosporiaceae bacterium | reverse complement strand
GCCCTGATCACCCGGACCGGCACGCTGCCCGCCGGAGCCGTCGGCCCCGGCTCCGGCTACGTGGTCACCTCGGAGGACGCCGACCTGGCCGCGCTCACCGCACAGGTCGGCGCCGATCGGGTGATCGTCGCCGGGCGGACCGAGGTGGACCTGGCGGCGGCGGTCGCCGCTCTCGCCCACCGCGGGATGCCCAGGATCCTGCTCGAGGGCGGCCCGCGGGTGCTCGGGCAGGCCCTCGCCCAGGGCGTGGTCGACGAGCTGTGCCTGTCCCTGTCACCGATCCTGGTCGGCGGATCCGGTCCCCGGATCGCCTGGGGGCCACCGGCCAACGCCCGGCTTCGGGCCGCGCACCTGCTGATCGCCGACGACATGCTGATCGGCCGCTGGTTCGTCGTCCGCCCGGCGGCTGTGTGACCATCAGAGGGATGAAGATCCTCCATGTCACCGACGCCTACCTGCCCAAGCAGGGCGGGATCGAGGTGCAGGTGCGCGATCTCGCGACCCGGCAGATCGAGGCCGGACATCGGGTCGAGGTGATGACCTGCGCCCCGCCGCCCGGTGCCGCGCGGTGGTGGACGTGGACGGCGGGGGCCAGGCCACACCCCGACCCGCCGGCCGTCCCGGCCGAGGCCGGGCCGCTCGTGCACCGCACCGGCGTCCCGTGGCCGCATGTGGCCCGCAGCGCGGCGATGCTGGCCCACCTGCTGCGCGAGAGCCGTCCCGACGTGGTGCACGTGCACCTGTCGGTGCTCTCCCCCCTGGGGATCCTGGCCGTGCGGGCCGCCGCGCGGCAGCGGGTGCCGGTCGTGGTGACCCTGCACTCGCTGTGGTGGTGGGCCACCGCGCTGTACCGCGCCGCCGACCGGTTGCGTGGCTGGGGCTCCTGGCCGGTGGCCTGGACGGCGGTCAGCGACCTCGCGGCCGAGCCGCTGCGCCTGATCCTGCGCGAGCGGGCCGAGGTGACGCTGATGCCCAACGGGGTCGACCCGCTCGACTGGGCGACCGAGCCGCTGGCCCGCGAGGACTCCGAGGTGGTCGTGGTGAGCGTGATGCGGCTCGCCCTGCGCAAGCGACCACGGGCGTTGCTGAACGTCGTCCGGCAGGTGCGTTCGCGGCTGCCCGAGGGGGTGGGTCTGCGGGTGGTCGTCGTCGGCGACGGGCCGCAGCGGCGCGCGCTGACCCGCCGGCTTCGCCGCTACGGGCTGACGGACTGCGTCGAGCTCGTCGGGCGGCTCGACCACGAGGCTATCCGTCAGCTGTACCGGCGGGCCGACCTGTACCTGGCCCCGGCGACCCTGGAGTCGTTCGGGATCGCGGCGCTGGAGGCCCGGTGTGCCGGCCTGCCGGTGGTGGCGCGCCGCCGCACCGGGATCGCCGACTTCGTCGTCCAGGGCCGGCACGGTCTGCTCGCCGATTCCGACCAGGGGCTGGTCGAGGCCGTGTTGACCCTGGCCCGCTCACCGCAGCTGCGCGCGGAGATGGCCGCACGCAACCGGGCCGTGGGGCCGCAGACGGGGTGGGCCGAGGTGCTGCAGCACTGCGCGCTGGCCTACAAGATGGCGGCGGAGCTCGCCCTGCCCGAGCCTCCCGGCTCGGCCTGAGGATCCCCCGCCGCTGCCTCGCCCGGGTCGGCGGGGGCCGCGGCGCTCAGAGCGAGAGCAGGAAGCGGGCGACGGCGGTGTCCCAGCCGTCGGGATCGACGTTCCACTCCTTGGTATGGCGGGCCCCTCGGCTGGAGACCAGGGTGACCAGGTCGGGACGGGCCAGCGCGAGCCGCCGGGAGGGCCCCGAGGGCACGAATTCGTCGTCGTCGCTGTGCAGCACCAGGATCGGCACCCGAAGCTCGGGCGCGCGGGCGACCCAGTCCATCCGGTCCAGCGCGAGCGGCATCTCCAGCGAGGCCAGCCGCCGTGCATGCGCGTGTTCGAGCATCGACTGCGACAGGCGCCCGAGCACGGCGGGGACGCCGTGCAGCCGGGCGTGGTGGTCGAGCACGTCGCGCCAGTCGATCACCGGAGCGTCGAGCACCAGGGCCACCACCCGGTCCGCCGTCCACGAGCGGTCCAGCAGTTGCAGCACGATCGCTGCGCCCATCGACCAGCCGAGGAGCACCACGTCCTGCGCTCCGTGGGCGACGGCATGGACGACGGCGGCCTCGACGTCCCGCCACTCCGACTCCCCCAGGTGGTAGCGCCCCCCGGGCGAGGCCACGGCGTCGCCGTCGTTGCGATAGCTGATCACCAGGGCCGGGATCCCCGATCGGTGCAGGACCGGCAGCGCCCGCAGGCTCTCCTCGCGCGTGGCACCGCGCCCGTGCACGAGGATCGCCCAGGTGTCCCTGGCCGGCACGCCCTCCGCCGGCGGCACGAACCAGGCGGGCATGGCACCGATCTCGCCGGCCACCTCGACCTCGGTGTAGGGCAGGCCGAGCGCGGCGGCAGGGGTGCCGACGTAGAAGTACTGGTTCCAGCGCCCGCCCCCCTCGCGCAACCGGCCGGAGTCGATGCCGAGCAGCTGCCGGGTCACCGTGCGGGAATGCTCGTCGTGGTCGATCACCTCACCGAGGCGGCAGTGCCCCTCCCCGGTTGCGCTCCAGAGGCCGTACCGCCCGGGGGCGATCGTCTCCGGCGTGGCGCGCAGGGTCACCGTTCCGGCCCCGATCCCCAGCACGTCGACATCGTCGGGCTGCTCGCCGTCGTCCGGGGAGACCACCCGGCGGGCGAACAGGGTGGCCGCAACGGACAGGGCGCCGCCCACAACCGCGAGCGCCGCACCCCCGGCAAGCGCCACGCGCAGGAGGGATCGCGATCTGGAACCGGCTGTCATGCCTCGATTGTGCCGACCGGCGCGGAGCAGGACACCTCAGCCGCGCCCGCGCATCTGCTTGTAGGCCTCGGAGAAGAGCAGGAACGAGGCCAGCAGGGACAGCAGCAGCAGATCCTTGGGAGCACCGGGGTTGGCCAGCGTGGCCAGCCCCAGCCAGACCGCCAGGCCCATCACGAAGTACATCACCTGCGGGCCCTCGCGGACCTTCTTCGTGGTGGTGACCGTCTCCGAGGAGGCCGGGTTTCCGCTGTAGACCGCCATGCCCGGGTTGGTCAGCTTCACCTGCTGCACGGTGACGATCTCGGTCGACTCGGTCACGATCTCGTCGGCCCGGATGTCGGGGACGACGCGGCGCCGGGTCTCGATGGTGAGGATGGCCTGGGCCACCAGGATCAGGGCGGCGACCAGGGCCGGCACCCGCAACCACCCCGAGGCCGTGGTCGCCCGCTGATCGACCAGGCCCAGCACCACTCCGAGCACCATCACGACGATGGGCTCCACCAGCGCTGTCACCCGCTTCACCGGATCCACAGTAGTCGGCGAAACCGGACGGGCAGGGCGACCTGAGTACCATCGCGCGGCCCTCCTGGACCCCTGTCCGGCCGTGTGCCGCGCAGCGGCGGCTCGCCCCTGCCAGGTGGACACCGGCTGCGGCACGGGTACCGTCGGGGGCGCAGGGGCGCCGTCGGGCGTCATCGCCGTCCGTGCCGTGCGTGCCGTGAGGCTGGTGGGGTCACGGTCAAACCGTAACTGACCGTAGGCGCGCGCACCCCCGGGCGACGCGCCGCACCTGGACGAAGGAGACAGCCGTGTTGACACCGAGTGGACGCCGGTACCCGATCGTGCTGGACGACGCCGCCTGGCGGGAGCGGCTACGACCCGACGAGTACACGGTGCTGCGCGCGGGGGGCACCGAGCCGCCGTTCACCGGGGAGTACACCGACGACCACACTGAGGGGGTCTACTCCTGCCGGGCCTGTGGCGCGGAGCTGTTCCGCAGCACCGAGAAGTTCGACAGCCACTGCGGGTGGCCCTCGTTCTTCGCCCCGGGCAGCACCGACGCGGTGGAGTACATCGAGGACCGATCGCTCGGGCGGGTCCGCACCGAGGTGCGGTGCGCCTCCTGCGGGTCCCACCTCGGACACGTCTTCGAGGGCGAGGGCTACGACACCCCCACCGACAAGCGCTACTGCATCAACTCGATCAGCATCCGCCGGGTGGCCCCGGAGATGGCCTCGGATCAGGGCAGCGAGGCGACCAGCTCGGAGAGCCGGCAGCGCGGACCGGTGTAGAACGGGGTCTCCTCGCGCACGTGCCGGCGCGCGCCCACTGCGCGCAGGTCGCGCATCAGGTCGACCATGCGGCTCAGCTCGTCGGCCTCGAAGGCCAGCAGCCACTCGTAGTCGCCGAGCGCGAACGCGGACACCGTGTTCGCCCGCACATCCGGGTAGCCGCGCGCGGCCATGCCGTGCTCGACCAGCATCCCCCTGCGCTCCTCCTCCGGCAGCAGGTACCAGTCGTAGGAGCGCACGAACGGGTACAGGCACAGGTACCCGCGGGGCTCCTCCCCGGCCATGAAGGCCGGCACGTGGCCCTTGTTGAACTCGGCCGGCCGATGCAGACCGACCACCGACCAGACCGGCCGCAGCCGCCGGCCCAGCGCGGTGCGGCGCAGGCCCTGGTAGGCCTGCTGCAGCGTCTCCACCTCGGGGGCGTGCCACCACACCATCAGGTCGGCGTCGGCGCGCAGCCCGGCGACGTCGTACCAGCCACGGGTCGCCAGGTCCTTGCCGGCCAGGGACTCCAGCAGCTGCTCGACCTCGGCGACCAGCGGCTCGCGCGGCCCCTCGATCGGCGAGGCCGCGAACACCGACCACATCGTGTAGCGCACGGTCTCGTTGATCTCTCGGGCACTCGGCGTCATGCGGTCATTCTCACCCTGGGACCGGACCGCGACCGAATCGTGACTTCGGCCGGGGAACCTCGACACCGACACAGTCATCACAGGCACGAAGATCCTCGGTAGTGATCGCCCGTACCGGCTGGAGGCAGCAGTGTCCCGAACCCGAACGCCCGCCGTGTCTGCGCTGGCCCTGGCCCTGGCCCTGACCGTCGGCGGGTGTGGTTCCAACGGCGACAGCAGCAGCACGAGCGCCCCGGACGCCGGCGCACCGCAGGTCGGCGTCGCCGAGGCCAGGTCCGGCGCCGGTGGCGGTGCCCCCGCGGGAGCACCGGTGGCC
>JBAPWU010000110.1:0-2547 GCA_049283855.1 Kineosporiaceae bacterium | reverse complement strand
ACGCTCTGCCCGCTGCGGACGGCGCCGGCATCGGCGCGCCCGCCGAGCAGCAGGCCGAGCCCGGTGACCACCATCGTCTTGCCGGCACCGGTCTCGCCGGTCACCACGGTCAGCCCTGGGCCGAGCTCGAGCACGGCATCCCGGATCACTCCGAGCCCGCGCAGTCGCATCTCCAGCAGCACGGGGACAGCGTAGGCGGCGCAGGCCCTACTGGGGGTCGTGGTGGGCCCGGCCCCGCCAGCCGTGCACCGGCAGACCGAACTTGGCCACCAGACGGTCGGTGAACGGAGGCCTGGCCAGCCGGGCCAGCCGCATCGGCAGGGCCGAGCGGCGCACCTCGACCCGGGCCCCGGTCGGCAGGTCGATGCTGCGGCGCCCGTCGCACCAGAGCACAGCCATCCCCGGGGAGATGATCTCGACGGCGGGCACCGAGGTGGGGGCGATCACCAGCGGTCGCGCGAACAGGGCGTGCGCGCTGATCGGCACCAGCAGAAGGGCTTCCACCTCCGGCCAGACCACCGGCCCACCGGCGGAGAAGGCATACGCGGTCGAGCCGGTCGGCGTGGCCAGGACCACCCCGTCGCACCCGAACTCGGTCACCGGGCGGCCGTCGACCTCGAGCACGACCTCGATCATGCGCTCCCGGTCGGCCTTCTCGACGCTGGCCTCGTTCACCGCCCAGGTGCGACCCAGCACCTGGTCGCCGAGTTCGACCACCACGTCGAGAGTCATCCGCTCCTCGACCTCGTAGCGGCATTCGGCGATCCGCAGCACGGTCTCGTGCAGGTCGTCCCGCTCGGCCTCGGCCAGGAAGCCGACGTGGCCCAGATTCACCCCGAGCAGGGGCACCTCGCTGCCGCGGACCACCTCCGCAGCCCGCAGGATCGTCCCGTCGCCACCGAGCACCACGACCAGCTCGGCGCCGTTCAAGGGCCGTTCGGGGTCGGCCACCTCGACCAGCGCACGGGCCCGTGTTCCCAGGGCCGCCGCCTCGGTGGGAGGCAGCAGCGCTCGCAGGCCGGCCTGATCGAGCAGCGTGACCAGTTCCTCGGCCGCCCGCACCGCTGCCTGACGCCCCGTGTGCGCGAGTACCAGGACTCGCCGCGGCTCCCGGTTCACTGTGGCCCCTCGTCGACGGCGCGGTGCAGGTCGGCCTCGGCCAGGGCGGGTGCCCCGGCGCTCAGCCACAGGAAGTACTCCACGTTCCCGCTCGGTCCGGGCAGCGGGCTCGCGCACACCCCGCGGCTACCCAGCCCCTCGGCGGCCGCCGCTGCGGCGACCTCACGGACGGCGCCGGCCCTCAGCACCGGGTCGCGCACCACCCCGCCGTGGCCGAGCCGCTCCCGGCCGACCTCGAACTGGGGCTTGACCATCAGCACCAGGTCGGCGCCGGCGGCGCTGATCGCCACCAGGGGCGCCAGCACCAGGCGCAGCGAGATGAAGGACAGATCCCCCACCACCAGGTCCGGCCGGTAGGGCAACAGGTCGGGGGTCAGCTCGCGCACGTTGGTCCGATCGAGCACGCTGACCCGCTCGTCCTGGCGCAGGGCCCAGGCGAGCTGGCCGTAGCCGACATCGACCGCCACGACGTGCGCGGCCCCGCGGCGCAGCAGCACATCGGTGAATCCTCCGGTGCTCGCTCCGGCGTCGAGGCAGTGCCGCCCCGCGATCGCCAACCCGTCGGCCGCGAACGCATCCAGGGCGCCGGCCAGCTTGTGGCCACCACGGCTGGCGTAGTCGGGATCATCACTGAGAGCGCGGACCACGATCGCCACTGCCGGGTCGACCTGGGTCGCCGCCTTGGTCGCGGGCTGACCGGCCAGGAGGACCCGGCCGGCGGTGAGCAACTCGCCGGCATGGGTCCGTGAGCGCGCCAGTCCGCGCCGGACCAGCTCGGCGTCCAGGCGACGCCGCGGCGCCACGGGTCAATCCTCGACGTCGGCGAGCCGGTCCTGCAGGGTGCGATGCACCGCTTCGATCACCGGCAACTGGTCCTCCAGGGGGACGGCGGAGGCGAGGGCAAGCTCGCGCAGCGCCTCGTCCAGCCCCGGATCCCCGGTGGAAGGCGCCTGCACGAGGCCCACCTCGGCCTCGTCGCCGACCTGGCCGCTGTGCTGGCCGTCCTCGGTGATCATCCACTGCTCCTTCCGGCTGCCCGGGCCACGCTATCGCGCCCACGCGGTCGTGGTCTCGAACCGGGCCAGGGCCTGGAGCAGCCCGGTCGTCGACGGGGCGGCGCCGCCCTGGTCGACCCACGCCCAGGCCGCGGCACAGGCCGCGCGCAACAGATCCAGCGGATCCTGCCCGTCGGCGCGCACGGACACGGCCGCGCCGTCACCATCCGGAATGATCACGACCCGCGCCGCCCGGCACGTGGCCGAGTGTGCGCTCACCGCAGTCGCGGGGTGGGAGTCGAGCAGGGCGGACAGGTCCGCCCCCAGGTAGGTGGGCCGGCGGTCCGCCGCGGCGTGCACCAGATCGGTCACGCCGCAGACCCCGGTCAGCACGGCGAGCGCCGGCATGCCGGCGGCGACGGCCCCCTGGACG
>JBAPWU010000109.1:0-5005 GCA_049283855.1 Kineosporiaceae bacterium | reverse complement strand
GCAGACGCACTCCGGCCAGGACCGTCGTTCCGTGGCGGGTTCGCCCCGGCTGGAGGGCGTGCGCGAGCTCGCCCTCGCGGCCGGTGAACAGCTCGAGCAGCAACGGGTAGTGGCCCTCGTCGGCCTGGTGCTCGGTGAGGGCGGCGACCAGGTCGGCCCCCGCCGCCTCGACCTGGCCCTGCGCGGCGGCGAGCAGCGCCCGGGTGAGCAGGAGCAGGCCCAGGGAGTACTCGTTGCCGCTGGGATCGGTGAGTTCGGTGACGCCGGCCAGAAGGTCCAGCGCCCGGGGGCGATCCCCGAGGTGGGCCACGGCCTGGGCCTCCAGCCAGTCGCAGAACGGTGCCGGGGTCAGCCCCTCGGCCCGCAGCTCCCCGACCAGGACCAGGGCGATCTCGTCCATTCCGCCCTGGTCCAGCAGGATCTGGGCCAGCAGCGCCGTGGCCTGGGCACGGTGCCCGCCCTCGTGGCGGATCTGGCGCAGCGCCTCGAACGCGTTCACCGCCACCTGGCGCCGGCCCAGGCCCATGGCGGTCCGGCCCAGATCGAGCAGCGCCCGGGCCGCGGCCACGGGGTCGATGGTGCGTTCGGCCAGCAGGGCGTCCAGCTGAGCCTGGGCCAGGGCGAGGTTGCGTTCGGCCTTGAGCCGGCGGCGCCCGGCGTCGGCGTACCCGTGGTGCACCAGGTGCACGTCGGGTGCCAGCACGGCGCTGCGGGCCCGGTCGGCGTCCGGCCCGACGGGGTGCAACTGCTCGTGCACCCGTCCGTTCCAGCGCACCGCGGCCCGCCGGGCGATCCGGTGCGAGAGCAGGGTCTGCAGCACCTGCCCGTCGGGGCCGAGATTGGCCACCCGCATCACCAGCAGGTCGGCCGGGTCCGAGCGCAGATGGGCGCGCAGGGCGGCGACATCGCCGGTGAGGCGTTCGTCGGCGTCGATGACGAGGATCCACTCGGCGCGGGTGAGGTCGAGGGCGGCGTTGCGGGCGCGGGCGAAGTCGTCGTCCCAGTAGCCCTGAACCACCCGTGCGCCGGCCGCGCGGGCGAGGGCGACGGTGTTGTCGGTGGAGCCGGTGTCGTAGACGACGATCTCGTCGACGATGCCGGTGAGGCTGGCCAGGCAGCCGGGCAGGGTGGCGGCCTCGTCCTTGACGATCAGCGTCGCCGCCAGCAACGGGTGCTCCCTCGGCGGTGCGAGCGGACGTCGCGTGCCGACGCTGTCCACCACCGCGTCGATCCCGCGCAGCAGGTCGGCGGCGGCCGCGTGCTCACCCCGGCGGATCAGCACCTGGGCGCGCAGCCAGCAGCACAGCGACGACGGAGTGAACGGGTCCTCCTCGAGCTCTCCGATCAGTGCCTCCACGGACTCGTCGGGTTCGCCGACCGAGAGCCGTAGGTGGGCGAGCAGCTCGGTCGCCTTGGCCCGGTACGGGCCCTGCGGGTCGACCTCCCGAACCGTGGCGAGCGCCTGGGCCGCGTCCCGGTGAGCGCCTGCGCCGACCTGGGAACGGGCCAGGTCGAGCCAGGCGCGCGCGGTCGCCCCGGCCTCCCGATCGGCCCCGCCGGACAGTGCGTCGACCTGGGCCCGGGCCAGGGCCAGGTTCCGCCGGGCCTTGGCCGCGAGCTGGGCGTCGTCGGCGTAGCCGAGATGGCGGAGCCCGGCCACGTCGGGATTCAGTCGCACCTGGTGGGCCGGGCCGTGCGTCGTCCGCAGCAGTTCGTGCACCCTGCCGTGCCAGCGCACGGCGGAGCGCCGGGCGATCCGGAAGAGCACGGCGGTGTCGATCTCCTCGCCGGCCTGGTCGACATTGATCACGTTGAGCTGCACCAGGTCGGCGTACGGCAGGGCGCCACGGGCTCCGCTGCCGCCGAGGAAGGCCCGCAGCGCCCCCGGGTTGGCCTCCAGGCGCTCGTCGGCGTCGATGCTCAGGATCCATTCGGCGCGGGTGAGGTCGAGGGCGGCGTTGCGGGCGCGGGCGAAGTCGTTGTCCCAGTAACCCTGAATCACCCGTGCGCCGGCCGCGCGGGCGAGGGCGACGGTGTCGTCGGTGGAGCCGGTGTCGTAGACGACGATCTCGTCGACGATGCCGGTGAGGCTGGCCAGGCAGCCGGGCAGGGTGGCGGCCTCGTCCTTGACGATCAGCGTCGCCGCCAGCAGTGGCCGGATCCTTGGGCTGCGGGTCACCGATGATGCATCGGCACGTCGGGCGCCCGTCTTCAGCCGCCCGGCCCGCCGGCTCAGCCCATCACATCGACGGTCGCCCCGGCCGACAGGGCGTGGTGGCTGTGGGCCCGCGGCCGTTGCCGGGGCAGGCTCGCCAGGCGCTCGCACACCGCGTCGCGGTGCTGACCGAGCATCTCGGTCACCTGGTCGAGCAACTGCGCGACCTGCTCACGGCGCAGGTCCTCGGTCGGCGCCGGCGGGCCGGCCGGCAGCGACAGCGACGGCATCTCGGGGCTGCGCCCGTCGATCAGGCTGGCCTTGACGTCGAGCGCGGCTGCCTCGACGGCGTTCAGGTAGTCGGTCCATGTCGGCGTCATGCGGCGCCTCCCTGTACAGCGCCTCCTTGCGCATGGTGTTCCTGTGGGGAGCCGGTGGACCCGGCGACCCCGCTGGCAGCGTGCCAGGCATCTCGGAGCGGGATGACGAGGTCGCGACAGGCGGCCACCCGCTGGGGCTGATTCCTCAGCCGGGCTTGCAGCAGCTCCTGCACCATCCACAGGTACAGGGCGGCAAGGGATCTGCCCTCGGGCCAGGCCTCGACGTCGAGGGTCGAGTGCAGCTCGAGCATGATGTCGCTGGCGTGCGACAGGCGTTCGCTGACCACGGCGTGCTCGTCGCGGAGCATGGCATCGTGGGCCAGGGTGAGGTCGAGCACCAGGCGGTCGTAGAGCATCGTCAGCAGCCGGGCGGGTGAGGCGGTCTGGGAGGCGTCACTCGCGTAGCGGGCCCTGGCCTGAGCCATCACGGACGACATCGGTGCCACCTCCTCCCGCATCTGGTATCTGTGTCGGTGATCCGGCCCACCGGCTGAACGGGCCGAAAGGGTGCTACTGCTTCGAGCTGGACTGCGTGCTGCTGTAGCTGCTCAAGAAGCTGGACTGGCTCTTGAGCGTCGCCATGGCGGTCTCCATCGCGGTGAACTGCGCCTGGAGCGAGGCCCGGTAGCTGGTCAGCCGTCGGTCCCAGTCGTCGATCTGGCTCTGCAGGGTGCGGACGGCGCTCTCGCGGCCGGTCTTGGCCGTGCTGAGCACCCCGGTGCCGGTCGCGGTCTGCTGGTCGGCCAGCTGCAGGAAGCGCTGGGCCAGACCTGGTGCGTAGGCGATCGTGCCGATGTCGCCACCACTGGCGGTCACCTCCGCCTGGCTGACCAGGACGTTCACCGCGAGCCCCTTGGCCCCGCCGGTTCCCTCCGGCAGCGACAGGACCGAACCCGAGCCGACGCCCGTCTGACCGTCGATCGTGCCGGCCACGTCGGCCCCGCCGACCACCTCGGTCTGGGCGACGGAGTCCAGCGAGAGGATGAACGATCCGGCCGATCCGGCCGATCCGGCGCTGAACAGCAGGTCGGTGCCGGAGACGGTACCGGAGATGGGCAGCCCCGCGGCGGCGGCCGCCTGGTTCAACCCGGTGGTCACGTCGGCGAGGGTGTCCGCTGCGGCGACCGTGTACGACGCCGTGAGGCTTCCCTTGGTCAGGGTGAGCACCTGGCCGGCGGTCAGGCTGCCGGAGGTGGGCGCCTTCCACTGCTCGATGGTGGCCAGGCTGGAGATGTGGACGTCGTAGCTGCCCGCCGTGGTCGTGGAGGTGGCCGAGGAGTAGCTCACACCACCGGTCACCCCGGAGGCCGGGGTGAAGGATGCGCCGGCGCCGAACCGCGCCGCGATGGCGGTGGGGTCCTTCACGAACGCTGTGCTGAATGCATCCCGGTCGAAGGTGAGCTTTCCGTTGCGGTTCAACGAGATCCCTGGTGCGCCGGCGGATCCGACGAGACCCAGGATCGACTGTTGCAGGGTGCGCGCGGTGCTGTCGCCGACCAGGCTGCCGCCGGTCTTCGTAGTGGCGTTCCACTGGGTTGCCGTGGCGACGGCGGACAAGACGTCGTTCGCAGCGTCGACCAGTTTCTGCACGTCGTCCGCGACCGCGCTGCCGTCGACCGTGGAGCCGATGCTCACCCCCGTCTCGAGCCGGCTGACCGTGAAGGACACACCGGGGACGACGTTGGCGAAGGTGTTCGTGGTCGAGCGCACGGTGTAGGCGGTGAGCGGGTCGGAGCCGAGGGTGATCTCGGCGTCGCTGGCCCGGGTCAGCACGTCCATCGCGGTGAAGCCGCTGAAGCCGGTGACGGCGAACTCGGAGGACTCACCGGTCTTGCCGGCGGTGAGCTGGAGGCGGAACTGCCCGGGCGCGGTCTGCACGGCGGAGGCGGTCACGCCGGCCGAGGAGGCGTTCACGGCGGCGACCACGTCGGCCAGGGACCCGGTGCCGGTCGGCACCTCGACGGTGCTGCCGTCGCCCTTGGTGATGGTCAGCGGGCCGGAGGCGACCGGGGAGTTGAGCGAGCCGACGGCCTCGTGCGAGACCAGGGCGTGGGCCCGGGCGAGGGAGGTGACGTCGAAGGAGAGCGCGGAGGCCTGGGTGCCGGTGACCGTGGCGGTGACCCCGGTCGAGCTCGAACTGGCGGTGGCGCCCTTCCAGTCCGAGGTCTTGGCGATGCCCTTGGCCAGGGTGGACAGGGTGCCGAGCGAGGTGATCAGGTTCGCGTAGGTGTCGGCGGCCTTCTGCTGCTGGCTCTGCTGGTTCTTCAGCAGGGTCTGCTGGTTCTGCTGGACCGACACCAGGGAGTTGATCAGAGAGGCCGTGTCGACGCCGGACACGATGCCGGAGACGCTGACCTGGGACATGGCGTCCCTCCTCGCTACGTTCCGCGGTGCGGAACGGGTGGCTGTGGGTGCAGGGGTGGCGTGGACCGGCCGCGGATGGGCGGGCGGTCAGCGCGCCGTGGGGCGG
>JBAPWU010000108.1:0-2868 GCA_049283855.1 Kineosporiaceae bacterium | reverse complement strand
CACCGAACTGGCGATGCCGCACGCCCGGCTGCTCGTCGAGGTCCGGCAGCGACCGGAGGCGGGCGGCCTGCCGGTCGATCTCGGTGACGGACCCCAGCCGCTGGCCGCCGGTCCGGACGGGGTCGACGAGATCGAACTGCTGCTCGCCCCGCATGCCGGTGCCCCGCCGCGACCGTTGGCCAAGGGCGCCTCCGGGGGGGAACTCTCCCGGGTGATGCTCGGGCTGGAGGTGGTGCTCGCCGCGGCCGACCCGGTGCCGACCTTCGTGTTCGACGAGGTGGACGCGGGCGTGGGTGGTCAGGCGGCGCTCGGGATCGGACGCCGCCTCGCCCGGTTGGCCCGCACCGCCCAGGTGCTCGTGGTCACCCATCTGCCCCAGGTCGCCGCCTACGCCGACCGGCATCTTCTGGTGACGAAGTCCAGCGACGGCGAGATCACCGAGAGCGGGGTCGCCACCCTGGACGACGCCGCCCGGGTCCGCGAGCTGGCCCGGATGCTGGGCGGCATGGCCGACTCCGGCAGCGCCCAGGCGCACGCCGAGGAGCTCCTCGGCACCGCACGCGCAGAACGTGGCACGATCGTGGGGTGAGGATGCCGCTGGCACGCAGGACCTCGGGGCCGCAGCCCGGCCCGGGTGTCTGCGGCCGGGCCCGGGTCGACCGGCGCACCAAGGACCTCACCAAGCGGCTGAGGCCCGGCGACATCGCCGTGATCGACCACACCGACATCGACAGGGTCTCCGCCGACGCGCTGGTCAGCTGCCGCCCCGCGGCCGTGGTCAACGCCGCGCCGAGCATCTCCGGCCGCTACCCCACCATCGGACCGGAGGCGTTGCTGGCGGCGGGGATCCTGCTCGTGGACGACGTCGGCGCCGAGCTGATGGACCTGGTCCGTGAGGGCGACCAGGTCCGCCTGCACGAGGGGTCGGTCTACGTGGACGAGCGCGTCGTCGCCAAAGGCGTCGTCCAGGACGAGGAGACCGTGGCCGCGGCGATGGAGGAGGCCCGGGCCGGGCTCGACGTCCAGCTGGAATCGTTCGTGGCCAACACCATGGACTACCTGCAGCGCGAACGCAGCCTGCTGCTGGACCGGGTGGGTGTGCCCGACATCCGCACCCGGCTCGACGGTCGCCCGGCGCTGATGGTGGTGCGCGGGTACCACTACAAGGAGGACCTGGCTGCCCTGCGCCCCTACATCCGGGAGAACCGGCCGGTCCTGATCGGGGTGGACGGCGGCGCCGACGCGATCCTCGAGGCCGGCTATCGCCCGGACCTCGTGGTGGGGGACATGGACTCGGTCACCGACCGGGCGCTGACCTGCGGGGCCGAGATCGTGGTGCACGCCTACCGGGACGGGCGGGCACCGGGCCTGGACCGGGTGCGCGGGCTCGGGGTGGAGCCGGTGCTGTTCCCGGCCACCGGCACCAGCGAGGACGTGGCGATGCTGCTCGCGGACGACAAGGGCGCCTCGGTGATCGTGGCCGTCGGCACCCACAACACCCTGGTCGAGTTCCTGGACAAGGGGCGCTCCGGGATGGCCAGCACCTGGCTCACCCGGCTGCGCGTGGGGGGCAAGCTGGTCGATGCGAAGGGCGTCTCGCGCCTCTACCGGCAGCGGATCAGCAACGCCCAGCTCGGAGTGCTGCTGCTGGCCGGTCTGCTCGCCCTGGGGGTGGCCCTGTACGCCACGCCGGGAGGCCAGACGCTGTTCTCCCTGGTGGGCGCCCGGTTGGACGACCTGTGGTCGCTGCTCACCTCGTTCGTCACCGACGCGCCGCCGGAGGCGCTGTCCCGGACAGAGTGGATGGCATGATCGACTTTCGGTACCACCTGGTCTCGCTGGTCTCGGTGTTCCTCGCCCTGGCCGTCGGCGTGGTCCTCGGTGCTGGGCCCCTGCGCGGGCAGATCGCCGACTCGCTGAGCAACTCGGTGGAGCAGCTGCGCGCCGAGAAGGATCTGCTGCGCACGGAGCGGGACGTGGCCGAGGCCGGCGTGAAGAACCGCGAGACCTTCACCAAGCAGCTCACTCCCGTCGTGGTGGCCAACCGGCTGCCCGGACGGTCGGTGGTCCTGGTCACCCTTCCGGACTCCGACGGTGACGCGGTGGAGCCGCTCACCAAGACGCTCCAGGCCGCCGGCGCCGTGGTGACCGGGCGGGTGGACCTGAAGCCGGCCTGGATCGTCGCTGACAAGGCCGCGGATCGCCGGGAGCTGGCCCAGACCTGGGCCGGTGTGCTGACCACCCCCTCGCTGCCGGTGCCGTCCGCCTCGCCCACGCCGAGCGCCCCGGCCGGCCAGGCGCCGTCCAAGGGCGGAACCGACTCCGAGGCGGTGCTGGCCGCCCTGCTCGCCCGCACCCTGGTCACCCTCAACCCGCTTGAGGTGAGCCGGGCCGACCCGGTCGGCCGGCAGGTGCTCGACGCCTTCGCCAAGAAGGGCCTGCTCTCGGTGCGCGGTGACCTGACCCGGCGGGCCAACCAGGTGGTGGTCCTCGCTCCCGGCGTCGATCAGGCCCTTGCCGGGGCGCCGACCCCGAGCCCGTCGCCGTCGGCCGATCCGTCCCCGGCCTGGGCCGAGCTCGTGCTGACCCTGGACGGGGCCAGCAACGGTGCGGTCCTGCTCGGGCCTGCCTCGGCAGCGACCGCCGGAGGGGTGCTGGCCGCCGTCCGCGGGAACAGCGTGGCGGTCCGGCAGGTGTCCACCGTCGACACCGGGGGCAGCCCGATGGGCGATCTGACCGTGGTGCTGGCGCTGCGGGAGCAGGGTGGTGGGACCGCGGGGTCCTACGGGTTCGGCAAGGGCGCCGCGGCACCTCTTCCGACCGCGGTGGTGGACGCCGCGGCGCGCGGTCCGGCGTCGTGACCGGCAC
>JBAPWU010000107.1:0-7767 GCA_049283855.1 Kineosporiaceae bacterium | reverse complement strand
GGTAGTGGCCGCCGGTCAGGGCTGCGTCGGCCACCAGGTGGTGGGGTGCGCCGTAGCTGACCTCGACCCTGGCCATGTCGCCGGGGCGGGGGCGCGGGGCGCCGTCCGGGACCGCGAAGTGCACCAGCCGGTTGTCTCGGGCCCGACCGGACAGACGCGCGGTGCGGGAGTCCTTGCGACCCTCGCCGTCGGCGACCAGGACCTCGAGCACCCGGCCCTCCTGCCGCCGGTTCTCCGACCAGGAGATGTCCTCCTGGAGCGCAACGAGCCGCTCGTACCGTTCTTGGACAACGGCTTTCGGCACCTGGTCGGGAAGCTGCGCGGCGGGCGTGCCGGGTCGCGGGGAGTACTGGAAGGTGAACGCCTGAGCGAACCGGGATCTGGCCACCACCTCCAGGGTGGCGGCGAAGTCCTGCTCGGTCTCGCCGGGGAATCCCACGATCAGGTCGGTGCTGATCGCGGCGTCGGGGATCGCCGCGCGAACCCGGCCCAGGATGCCCAGGAATCGCTCGGCACGGTAGGACCGGCGCATCGCCCGCAGGACGCGGTCCGAGCCCGACTGCAGCGGCATGTGCAGCTGCGGCATCACGTTCGGGGTCTGGGCCATCGCCTCGATCACGTCATCGCTGAACGCGGCCGGATGCGGGCTGGTGAAGCGCACCCGCTCCAGGCCCTCGACGGCACCGCAGGCGCGCAGCAGCGCGGCGAAGGCGCCGCGGTCACCGAACTCGACGCCGTAGGTGTTGACGTTCTGCCCGAGCAGGGTGACCTCGATCACGCCCTCGCCGACCAGTGCCGCCACCTCGGCCAGGATCTCCCCCGGCCGGCGGTCCCGTTCCGTGCCCCGCAGGCTGGGCACGATGCAGAAGGTGCAGCTGTTGTTGCAGCCCACACTGATCGAGACCCAGGCCGCGTAGGCCGACTCGCGTCGCGCGGGCAGGGTCGAGGGAAAGGTCTGCAGCGACTCAAGGATCTCGATCTGGGCCTCGGCGTTGTGCCGGGCCCGATCGAGCAGAACGGGCAGCGCACCGATGTTGTGGGTGCCGAACACGACATCCACCCAAGGCGCCCGGGCCAGGACGGTCTCGCGGTCCTTCTGGGCCAGGCAGCCCCCGACGGCGATCTGCATGCCGGCGCGGGCGGCCTTGACCGGCGCGAGCTGACCGAGGTTGCCGTAGAGCTTGTTGTCCGCGTTCTCGCGCACCGCACAGGTGTTGAACACCACGAGATCGGCGGTGTCGTCGTCCGCGCCGCGCACGTATCCGGCCTGCTCGAGCAGCCCCGACAGGCGCTCGGAGTCGTGCACGTTCATCTGACAGCCATAGGTGCGCACCTGATAGGTGCGCACGGCGGACGGCGCGGGGGCGCTGTGCTCGGACATCGCCCTCAGGGTACGGGCCCGTACGGCTCGACGCCCCGCGCCCGATAACAACCACATCACGGTATTCGCTCCACGATGCACCGCTCATGGCGAAATGTTGATCTCACGACTAGATTCCCGTTATGCCTTATGCCGCCGCGCCGCCCGACCGGGGGCACCCCCTGGTCGAGCTGGAGCGGGTGAACAAGCACTTCGGTGACCTGCACGTGCTCAAGGACATCGACCTGGCGGTGCACTCGGGCGAGGTCGTGGTGGTGATCGGGCCTTCCGGCTCGGGCAAGTCGACCCTGTGCCGGGCGATCAACCGGTTGGAGACCATCGACTCCGGGCGGATCTCGGTCGACGGCGTCGACGTGCCGAGTGAGGGCAGGGCGCTGGCCCGGTTGCGCGCCGACGTGGGGATGGTCTTCCAGGCGTTCAACCTGTTCGCGCACAAGACGGTGCTCGAGAACCTCACCCTCGGCCCGATCACCGTGCGGGGGGTGCCCAGGGAGGAGGCGCGCGCCACGGCCCTGCACCTGCTCGAGCGGGTCGGCGTGCAGGACCAGAGGAACAAGTACCCCGCTCAGCTGTCGGGCGGACAGCAGCAGCGGGTCGCGATCGCCCGCGCGCTCGCGATGCGGCCCAAGGTGATGCTGTTCGACGAGCCGACCTCGGCCCTCGATCCCGAGATGATCAACGAGGTGCTCGAGGTGATGACCACGCTGGCCCGCGAGGGCATGACCATGATCGTGGTGACCCACGAGATGGGCTTCGCCCGCCGCGCGGCGCACCGCGTGGCGTTCATGGCCGACGGCGAGATCGTCGAGCAGGCCCGCCCGGAGGAGTTCTTCACCGCAGCCCGCAGCGCCCGGGCCAAGGACTTCCTCTCCAAGATCCTTACCCACTGACCCGTGCCCGGCCGATCAAGGAGTCACCCATGCGCCCACTGCCTCACCTCACCGCCGCCGCGGCCCTCGCCGCCGCCCTGGTCCTCGCGGCCTGCGGCGACAGCGCTTCGACCAGCAGCACCCAGCCCGCGGCCAACCCCACGTTCGCCGCGGGCACCACCATGGAGCGGCTGGCCAAGGCCGGAAAGATCACCATCGGCACCAAGTTCGACCAGCCCGGATTCGGGTTGCAGAACCTCGAGGGCAAGCCCGAGGGCTTCGACGTCGAGATCGCCAAGCTGATCGCCGCCAAGCTCGGGATCGCAGCGGACAAGATCACCTGGGTGGAGACCCCGTCGAAGGTGCGCGAGGAGAAGATCGAGCGTGGCGAGGTGGACCTGGTGGCCGCCACCTACACGATCAATGCCAAGCGCAAGCAGAGGATCACCTTCGCCGGGCCGTACTACGTCGCCGGGCAGCAGCTGATGGTCCGTGCGGACAACACCGCGATCACCGGACCCGATGCGCTGAAGGCCAACCCCAACGCCAAGGTGTGCTCGGTGACCGGCTCCACGCCGGCCGAGACCATCAAGGACTACCTGGCCGGCCCGTCGCAGCTGGTGCTCTTCGACGTCTACGACAAGTGCGCGGACGCCTTGCGGACCAAGCAGGTGGACGTGGTCACCACCGACAACGTGATCCTGCTCGGCTTCGTGAGCAAGTCCGCGGGAGCGTTCAAGCTGGCCGGCGGGCAGTTCACCAAGGAGCCCTATGGGATCGGGATGAAGAAGGGCGACACAGCGTTCTGCTCCTTCGTGAACGCGACCCTGGCCGAGGCCTCGACCGAGGGGGCCTACCTGACCGCGTGGAAGGCCACGGCCGGGAAGGTTGCCGGAGCCCAGGAGGCCATCCTGCCCGCAGCCGACCCGTGTAGCTGAGCGTGGAGGCGATCACCGAGAACCTCGCCCTGTTCGGCGGCGGGTTCCTGGTGTCCCTGCAGCTGTGCCTGTGGGGCATGGTCGGCGCGTTGCTGGCCGGCACGCTGATCGCCGCCTGCCGGGTCTGCCCGGTGCCACCGCTGCGGCGGTTCGGGTCGGCGTGGGTGACCGTCGTGCGCAACTGCCCGCTCACCGTGGTGCTGTTCTTCTTCGCCTTCGGGCTGCCCGAGATCGGGGTGAACGGCTCCTACTGGGTCTTCGGCATCGCGGCGCTGGTCGTCTACACGTCGGCCTTCGTCTGCGAGGCGGTGCGGGCCGGGATCAACTCCGTGCCGACGGGCCAGGCCGAGGCCGCACGGGCCCTCGGCCTGACCTTCGCCCAGTCACTGAGCCAGATCGTGCTGCCCCAGGCGTTCCGCAGCTCGATCCCCCCGCTCGGAAGCGTCCTGATCGCGATGTTCAAGAACTCCGCCGTGGTCGGCGCGTTCGGCGTGGGACGTGACCTGTTCAGCGTCGGCGAGTCTCTGACCAGCGCCAAGGGGTACGCGGTCACCCCGGTGCTGCTCGGCGTGGCGGCCGGCTATCTGCTGATCACCCTGCCGGCGGGCGGGCTGCTCGCGGTGGCCGAGCACCGATCGGCGATCGTGCGATGAGCACAGGCACCAGGGACGCCGCGAGCACGGTGCTCTTCGACGTGCCCGGGCCGATCGCGTTGCGCCGCTACCGGATCCTGAGCGTGATGGCGGGCGCGGTGCTGGCCGGGCTGGTCGGCTATGTGGTGTGGCGCCTCGCCCGGGCCGGGCAGTTCAGCGCCGCGCGGTGGGGGCCGCTCGTCGACCCCTCACACGAGGCCTTCCGCCCGGTATGGCGGTTGATCGGCCGGGGTCAACGGGCCACCCTGGTCGCCGCGGGACTGGCCATCGTGTGCTCCCTGGTGCTGGGCACCCTGCTCGGGGTGGTCCGGATGATGCTCGGCCGCTGGGGCCGGATCCCCCTGGTCGCGGTCATAGAGCTGCTCCGCGGGCTACCCGTCGTGATCACGATCTTCTTCGCCAGCCGGGTGCTGCCGGACCTGGGGATCAGCGTCGCAGGACTGCCCGGGACCGATGGCCTGTGGTACCTGGTGATCGGGCTGACCGCCTACAACATGGTGATCCTCGCCGAGATCGTCCGGGCCGGAGTGGCCGCCCTGCCCCGCGGACAGCGGGAGGCGGCGCTGGCGGTCGGGCTGACTCCGTGGCAGTCGATGCGCCTGGTCCTGCTGCCGCAGGCCTTCCGGGTGATGCTGCCCGCAGTGATCAGCCAACTGGTGGTGGTGCTCAAGGACACCTCGCTGGCCGCCGTGCTCGGCATCTATACCGAACTCCTGCGACAGGCCAATCTGATCGCCCAGAACCTGGACAACCGGATCCCGATGCTGCTGCTGGTCGGAGCGATCTTCATCGGCCTCAACTACTCCCTCGGGCGGCTCGCCGAGTGGGTTGAGCGCCGGCTCTCCCGAGCCCAGACCCCGTCCGAGCAGACTGTGGCCGTCGAGCAGATGCGGCTCACCGGCGCCTGAGACCCGCCGTCAGGCATCCACCTCGGTCTCGACGTCGACGTCGACGTCCGTCTCGACTTCGGTCTCGGCGTCGGCTTCGGCTTCGGCGTGCACCGTCTTCCACGCGCGGATCGCGAGCTCGGAGCCGTAGCCCTTGCGGGCCAGCATCCCGAGCAGTCGCCGTTGCCGCCGCGCCGGGTCGTCCCCCTGCATCGAGGGGAGCCGCCGGCGCAGCAGGTCACAGGCCGCGGTGAACTCCGCCTCCCTGTCCACCACGCCGACCGCATCGCGCACCAGATCGTGGGCGATGCCCCGCGCCCGCAACTCGTGCTCGAGTGCCCTGCGGGACAACCCGCGCCCGGCGTGGCGCGATTCGACCCACATGCGGGCGTACTCCGCGTCGTCCAGCAGCCCGACCTGCTCGAACCTGTCGAGCAGGCTCTCGGCCACCCCCTCCGGCACGCCCCGACGGGCCAGGTTCTCACCGAGCTGTGCCCGGGTCTTGGGCGCGGCAGTGAGCTGGCGCAGCGCGATCGCCCGGGCGACCGCCACGGGGTCGGCGTCCGGGGTGAGGTCGGCCGGCGTTCCGGGAGTGGGCGCCTCGGGCCCTCCCCCGGAGCGCCGCCGTGGAGATCGAGGCACCGCTACGGTCAGAAGTCGACCGGGGCCTTGGCCTTCGCCTTGGCCTCGGTGCGGACGTCGACCGCCGGAGCATCCACCCGGGGACCGATCCCCAGCTTCTCCTTGATCTTCTTCTCCAACTCGTTGGCCAGGTCTGGGTTGTCCCGCAGGAAGGCCCGGGCGTTCTCCTTGCCCTGGCCGAGCTGATCGCCCTCGTAGGTGTACCAGGCACCCGACTTGCGCACGAAGCCCTGCTCCACGCCCATGTCGATCAGACCACCCTCGCGGGAGATGCCGATGCCGTAGAGGATGTCGAACTCGGCCTGTTTGAACGGCGGACTGACCTTGTTCTTGACCACCTTGACCCGGGTGCGCGAGCCGACCGCGTCGGTGCCGTCCTTGAGCGTCTCGATCCGCCGCACGTCCAGGCGGATCGAGGAGTAGAACTTCAAAGCCCTTCCACCGGTGGTGGTTTCGGGCGAACCGAACATGACGCCGATCTTCTCGCGCAGCTGGTTGATGAAGATCGCCGTGGTGCCCGAGTTGCTCAGTGCGCCGGTGATCTTGCGCAGCGCCTGGGACATCAGCCGGGCCTGCAGGCCGACGTGGCTGTCGCCCATCTCGCCCTCGATCTCGGCCCGCGGCACCAGAGCAGCCACCGAGTCGATCACGATCACGTCCAGCGCACCGGAGCGGATCAGCATGTCGGCGATCTCCAGCGCCTGCTCGCCGGTGTCGGGCTGGGAGACCAGCAGGGCGTCGGTGTCGACCCCGAGCTTCTTGGCGTAGTCGGGGTCGAGGGCATGCTCGGCATCGATGAACGCCGCGATGCCGCCGGCCTTCTGGGCGCTGGCCACGGCGTGCAGCGCCACGGTCGTCTTGCCCGAGGACTCCGGGCCGAAGATCTCGACCACCCGCCCCCGGGGCAGGCCACCGATGCCGAGGGCGACGTCGAGGGCGATCGACCCGGTCGGGATCACCTCGATCGGGGGGCGTACGTCGTCACCGAGACGCATCACCGATCCCTTGCCGAACTGGCGGTCGATCTGGGCCAAGGCCGACTCGAGGGCCTTCTCACGGTCTGCGGGGGCTGGCATGTCTCCACCTCGGGGTCGGGATCTGGTCTTCGTCATCGCCGACGACGCTAGAGGCCGCCACCGACACTGTGCCCTCACCCGGCGCCGTCCCTGTGGATAGTGGAACGTCACCGGGCGCTGTGGACGAGACTAATCCGAACGTGTGTTCGATGCGGGCGACACGCCGTGGCGCTTGTCCGGCTCGCGTCCCCACCACCGCTCCCGGGGGACCTCCAGCTCCACGCACAGGGCGAACCAGACCGCCCGCGGGTCCTCGCGCGCAGCGAGGGCCTGCTCCGCCGTGCGGTGCGCCAGCCCCCCGACCACGTGGTCACGGACCAGCGTCCGCCCGTAGGCGACGCCGAACTCGTCGTCCACCAGTCGCCAGAACTCGCTCATCCGCACCCCGGGAGCATGCCATGTCCGCGACGAGGCGCCCGTTGGGTCCGGTCGGCGGGCGGCTGAGCGCCACGGACCGCACCGCGGGGGCGGCTGTCGGTGGGGCGAGGCAGGATGGCTTCGTGCTCGAGCGTTTCTCGCCGTCCACCCGGGAGTGGTTCACCGGGGCGTTCGCCGCGCCCACGACGGCCCAGATCGGGGCCTGGCAGGCGGTCAGTGAGGGCGACCACGCTCTCGTCGTCGCCCCCACCGGGTCGGGCAAGACCCTTGCCGCCTTCCTGTGGGCCCTCGATCGACTGGCCGCGGCACCGGTCCCGGAGCAGCTCCAACGGCGCTGCCGGGTGCTCTACGTCTCCCCGCTGAAGGCCCTCGCGGTCGACGTCGAGCGCAATCTGCGCGCCCCGCTGGCCGGCATCCGGCAGGCCGCGACCAGGCTCGGCCTGCCCGTGCCGCAGGTGCGGGTCGCCGTCCGCTCGGGCGACACCCCGGCCGAGGAGCGCCGGGCCTTCACCCGCACCCCTCCCGACGTGCTGATCACCACTCCGGAGTCGCTGTTCCTGCTGCTCACCTCCCAGGCCCGATCGGCCCTGGCCGGGATCGAGACCGTGATCATCGACGAGGTGCACGCCCTGGCCGGCTCCAAGCGCGGCGCCCACCTGTCGCTCAGCCTGGAACGCCTCGACGCGCTCCTGGACTCCCCGGCCCAGCGGGTCGGCCTGAGCGCGACCGTGCGCCCGGTGCAGGACGTCGCAGGCTGGCTGGGCGGCTCGGCCCACCACCGGGTGCGGATCGTGCAGCCGCCCTCCAGCAAGGAGTTCGACCTGAGGGTCGTCGTCCCGGTCCCGGACCTGGCCGACCTCGACGTCATGGCCGCCCCCGGCACCCCGGCCCCCGGCCGGGCCGCCGAGCCCGAGCCCGACCTGAGCGGCCCGGCGGCCGGTGC
>JBAPWU010000106.1:0-2955 GCA_049283855.1 Kineosporiaceae bacterium | reverse complement strand
CCGTGCCGCGGCGTGCCGGTGCACCGTCATCGCCGAGACGTCGTCCCCGATCGTGCCCACGGCGATCATCCGATCGACGATGACGTCGAGCAGGTGGCGACCCGACAGCGGCAGCGGCTCCGCGGCGCGTGCCTGCGCGGCGGTCTGGGCCAACCGGGTCAGGCCGGTGGACAGCTCCTCGTGCCGGCGCTCGATCAGACCGTCGGTGTAGAGCAGGAGCACCTCGCCCTCGTCGAGCTGGAGCGAGTGCTCGTGCCGGGGTCGCGGTCCGGCGCACCCCAGGGGTGGGTCGGGGTCGACCTCCACGAAGGAGGTGCCGTGATCGGGGTGACAGCGCAGCATGGGCAGATGCCCGGCCACGCAGAACCGGCCGGCTCCGGCGGCCGGGTCGAGTTCGAGGTAGACCGCCGTGGCCAGCGACTCCGGCTCGAGCTGCAGGAGCATCTCGTCGAGCCGGGTCATGACCGCCGCCGGTCCGGCCCCCAGCACGGCGTAGGCACGCAGCGCATGGCGGACCGAGCTCATCACCCGGGCTGCGGCCAGGCCATGCCCGGTCGCGTCACCGACCGCACAGGCCAGGCGTCCGTCCGGCAGGGTGAAGGCGTCGTACCAGTCCCCGCCGACCTGCATCCCCAGGGCGGCCGCCTGGAAACGTCCGTCGACCTCCCACCCGTCGATCGCCGGGAGGGCGGTCGGCAGCACCGCGCCCTGCAGCGCCTCGGCCACCGTGCGCTGCTGCTCGTAAAGCAGGGCACGCTCCATGGCCTGGGCGGTGTATCCGGCCAGGGTGGTCAGGAACTCCCGCTCGCTGGGGCTGATCCGGCGGGGGTCGGCGAACGACACGGCCAGGGTGCCCATCGCCCGGCCGCTGCTGCCGATCAGGGGCAGGTGCGCCATCGCCCGGGTGCCGGCGCCGATCATGTGTGGGCCGATGCCGGGGAAGTGGGCCTCGGCCTCGGCGACGGTCTCCAGGAAGCTGGCGTGGCCGGTCCGCACGACCGCGGCGACCGGAGCGTCGGTGTCCAGAGGGATCGTCGTCCAGGCCCGGGCGGTGAGCTCCGGCAGCGGGTCCATGCTCAGGTACTGCAGGTGGCGGGCCTCCTCGTCCACCAGCGCGATGCCGGTGAAGAAGGCCCCCACGGCCGCCCTGATGTGCCGCGTCACCACGTGGGCGACGTCCACGGGTGCGAGTGCGGTCTGCAGGCCCCGGGTGACCGCGAGGAGTCGGCTGCCCCGGGCCAGGGCCCGCTCCAGCCGGCGGAC
Organism: Kineosporiaceae bacterium; assembly: GCA_049283855.1. Lineage (GTDB taxonomy): Bacteria > Actinomycetota > Actinomycetes > Actinomycetales > Kineosporiaceae > JADJPO01. The sequence continues at coordinate 1,692 of JBAPWU010000106.1, read as the reverse complement.
CAACTCTCGGTGTTCGGTGGCGGCCATCGTCCCTATCCTGACAGGCGGCCGCGGCGAGCCTGTGGACGTCGTGCACGGACCAGCGCCGCGAAGGCCTGGACGGTCGGTCCGTCGACGGCACCGATCTCCGTCGGGAGCAACCAGCCGGCGCTCACCGCCTCGCTGCTCGGCACCACGTGCGGCACGGTGACCACCGGCACATGGAAGATCACGTCGACCCTGCGTTCGTGCGGGTCGACCACGGTGGTCAGGGGCTCGGCGGCTCTGATCACCAGGCCGGTCTCCTCGAGCACCTCGCGCTGCACGCAGTGCAGGGCATCCTCCCCCCGGTCGAGCAGTCCTCCCGGCAGCGTCCAGCCGGGGCGGTGCCGCTGGCGCAGCATCAGCACTCTGCCCTCGTGCTCGATGATGCACAGGGCGCCCACGGTGAAGTCGGGGGTGAGCCGGCGGACCAGCAGCAGGCGAAGGGCGCGGGGCAGCCAGGCGTAGGCGCGCAGGGCGATCCGCCGGAGCGGCCTCGGCTGCGTCGGGTCCACCCCGGCACGGTACCTGCGAGGTCAGCCTGCGGGGGCATGTGTGATCGATCAGACGCGCGCACAAGGCGGAACGTCCCGGGTCGGCCGAGGCAGGGCCGCCCTAGCGTCGGCCCTGGCGCCGATGTCGTCCGTCGAGGCGGCCGGTGGTGTGAACGACCCGTGGTGGACCGGGTCGAAGAGGGCGGGAAGGCGTGCCTTCCCGCCCTCGACCTGCCCGGTACCGTCGGTGCTGTGTTCGATGATCCCGCGCCGTCCGGCGATCCCGCGCTGATCGAGGTCCATCGCATCGCCGTCCAGCTGCTCGACCCGCACGGCACCGTGCTGGCGGCCGGCTGGTTCCGGCACGGCGACACCCCGGGCGAGGCCCTGGCGCAGGTGCTGGTGGCGGCCGGGACCGACCCCCCGGTGGCGGCCGCGCTGGCCGACGCGATCCCGTTGCGATCCGTCCGCTCGATGCCCCGACCCGCGGTGAGTCACGGCGTCCTGCTGCACCTGCTGATCCTGGAGTACCTGGCCCCGCCCGGCCTGGACCTGAGCGCCGGCCGGGACGCCACCCTCGACGAGACCGAACTCACCGAGGTACTCGCGGCATGGGCGGACGGCGGGCGGGCCGACCCGCTCGGCGGGCAGGCGGGCAGGGCCGTGATCAAGGTCCAGCGGCCCGGTGTCTACGTGGTGGTGATGGACGGCGAGCGGGTGCTGCTGACCCAGCTCGACCGGTCCGGTCGCTGGACCCTGCCCGGCGGCGGGATCGACCTCGGCGAGCAGCCCGAGGTGTCGCTCGCCCGGGAGGCGCACGAGGAGACCGGCCTGACCCTGCACGACGTCCGCCTCGCCGGGGTGAGCACCGCCCGGTGGACGGGGCGTGCGCCGGATCGGGTGGTCGAGGACTTCCAGGCCGTGCAGCTGCTCTACACCGCCACCGCGCCGACCGATGTCGAGCCCCACGTGGTCGAGGTCGGCGGCTCGACCTCGGCGGTCGCCTGGGTGCGTACCGACGACGTGGTCGGCCGGCCCCTGACCTACGTGGCCCTCTCCGGGCTCTCCCTGGTCGGGGTGACCCTTCCCGAATGATCACCTGTTCCCGAACGAGCCGCCGGGTGACCGCATGACCGTGGTGGAGGCGGTGGAGGCGGTGCGGCGGGCGGCGCTCCTG
>JBAPWU010000105.1:0-6371 GCA_049283855.1 Kineosporiaceae bacterium | reverse complement strand
GTCCCGCGGTGGCCCGCCGGCCCAGGCCTCGCCGCAGCAGTTGGCCGCCCAGGTCGCCCGGCACGTCGGCGCACTGCGCACCCTGGGCGACGGCTCCCACCGCACGGTGATGCACCTGTCGCCGGAGCACCTGGGCGAGCTGACCCTGACCGTCGACGTCCGCAACGGAAGCGTGCAGCTCGCAATGACCGGCGGTGAGGCGGCGATCGCCACGTTGCGCGACGGGATCGGGCTGCTCCGCGATCAGCTGGCCGACTCGGGCCTGGATCTGGGGACGGTCTCGTTGCGGGACAACGCCACCGACCCCGGCCGTGGGCACCGTCAGGCCCCGGCGACGGGAGGCGGCGAGGGCAACGCACAGGGCCGGCCGGGCGGACGGGCCGCCGAGCGGCCGGCCGGTCCCCCGGAGGGTCGCCCTCGGACCGGCGAGGACGACGCCGTCCGGCGGGCCGACCGGGTGATCCCGGGGGTCTCCCGGATCGACGTGCGGATCTGAGCGTGCCGGACTCCTTGAGTTTCCCCTGCCGAGGCCGACGGGTGCCCCCGTGGCCCGGCTCGACGAAGGGCAGTTGAACGGATGAGCAGCGTCAGCGGGATCGGAACCGCGGTGACCCCCACGGTGGCCGGGGTCGACGGCACCACGTTCTCGGCGGGCGTGGATCGCACCGCCATGGACACCAACACCTTCCTCAAGCTCCTGGTTGCGCAGCTGCAGTACCAGGACCCGAGCAACCCGGCCGACTCCTCGCAGTTCCTGGCCCAGACCGCGCAGTTCACCGCGGTGGAGAAGATGCAGCAGCTGACCGACCTGCAGCAGAAGGTGCTGGACGCCTCGAACAGCCAGACCGCGACCTCCCTGGTCGGCAAGAGGGTCACCTACACCGACGTCTCCGGCACCGCGCGGACCGGCCTGGTCAGCGCGTGCACGCTCGGGGCGACCACCCCGAACCTCACCGTGGACGGGATCACGGTGGAGCTGACCGCCGTGACCAGCGTGACGACGTCCGGCTGAGTCACAGGACGGCTGAGTCACAGGACGGCTGAGTCACAGGACGACCAGCCGAGCACGACCCGGGTCGACGGCGATCCGGCGCACCACCCGAAACGCACGACGCCTTCGGGACCTTCCCGGCACGGATGCCGCTACCACCGCTGCGTCCCAGGAGGACCTCGTGCTTCGCTCCCTCTTCTCCGGCATCTCCGGTCTGCGCACCCACCAGACCCTGATGGATGTCGTGTCCAACAACATCTCCAACGTCAACACCACCGGCTTCAAGACCAGCGCCACCGTCTTCGAGGACACCCTCAGCCAGACCCTGCGCACCGCCGGCCTGCCGACCGGCACCCTCGGCGGTCTCAACCCCGCGCAGATCGGCCTGGGGGTGCAGCTCGCCGCGATCACCACGAACTTCCGCCAGGGCTCGGCCCAGTCGACCGGCAAGAGCACCGACCTGATGCTGCAGGGCGACGGGTTCTTCATCGTCGACAACGGCAGCCAGCGGGCCTACACCCGGGCCGGGGCATTCAACTTCGACACCGCCGGCACGCTGGTCAACGCCGAGGGCATGCGGGTGCAGGGCTGGCCAGGGGTCAACGGGGTGGTGAACACCGACGGCTCGCTCACCGACATCGTCGTGCCGGCCGGGAAGATGATCAAGCCGACGCCGTCCAGCAAGGTCACAACGTCCGGCAACATCTCCAACACCACCACCCCCAGCACTCTGACCCTCGGCTCGACGGTCTACGACAGCGCCGGCCTGGCGCACTCGTTGTCGATCGTGCTCACCCCCAACGCCGGCGCGTTCGACGTGACCGTGACCGACATGACCGACCCGGGTTCGACGGCCACCGCCGGAACACTGTCGCTCCTGCCCAGCGGCGCCTACGACCCTGGGTCCACCTCGGCCGTCCTGACCACCGCCGACGGCACCGCGGTGACGGTGGACATGACCGGCGTGAGCAACTACGGCGGGCCCAAGTCGCTCGCCGTGACCGGTGTGGACGGCGCCTCCGCCGGCAGCCTGCAGCAGTTCCAGATCGACCAGGACGGCACGATCATCGGGGTGTTCAGCAACCAGCAGAAGCAGGCCCTGGGCAAGATCGCCCTGGCCAACTTCACCAACCCGAGCGGCCTGGAGAAGATCGGGTCGACCGCGTTCGTGGAGACCGGCAACTCCGGACTGCCCCAGGTCGGAGTCGCCGGCAGCGGGGGCCGAGGCACCCTGCTCGGCTCCTCGCTGGAGATGAGCAACGTCGACCTGGCGCAGGAGTTCACGAACATGATCATCGCCCAGCGCGGCTTCCAGGCGAACTCGCGGGTGATCACCACCAGCGACCAGATGCTCCAGGAACTGGTCGACATCAAGCGCTGACCCCACCGCCCGACCACGCTCATGCTCCGCAGCTGTACCCGTTCGGGGTCTCGCCGGCCTCCGTTCGGGTACACCGGCGGAGCATGGGCAGGTCGGCAGGGCGCCCGAACGGCTCATGCCGACCCCGGGTCTGCCGACTGCACGGGTGAGGCCATGGATCGGTCTCACCCAGGATCCAAGGACGGATGCCGTGATCATCTTGACTCGCCTCGGCGGCCACGCGCTGGCCGTCAATCCCGACCTCATCGAGCGGGCCGAGCCCACACCGGACACCGTGCTGACGATGATCGATGGGCACAAGCTCGTCGTCGCCGAGCCGTTGGCCGAAGTGGTCGAACTGGTGCGGACCTGGCGGGCAACCGTTGCGGCGCAGGCCTATTCGATCGCCAGGGCGATCGAGACCGAGAGCCCGGCCGGGCGGCATCCCTCCACCTACCGGGCCGGGTCGAGCGCCTGCCCCCCGGACGACGAGGACCGGATGAGCGCGCACACGGCCATCGAGGCCTCGCTCGCCCGCGTGCTGCGCCTGCCGCAGCGGGGGGAGTGAGTCATGGATCCGGCCAGCCTGATCGGTCTCGTCGTCGCCTTCATCGCCATCATCGGTTCGATGATCATGGAGGGGGGCAACCCGATGGCCCTCCTCGCCCCACCCGCCCTGGTCCTGATCTTCGTCGGGTCGCTCTCGGTGTCGATGGCCTCGAACACGCTGCCGGGCACCATCGGTGCGATCAAGTGGCTGATCTACGGGATGACGGCCAAGAAGGTCGACATGGACAGCGCCATCGACCCCCTGGTCAAGATGGCGGAGAAGGCCCGGCGCGAGGGTCTGCTCGCCCTGGAGTCCGAGATCGAGGCGATCGAGGACGAGTTCATGAAGCGGGCCCTGCAGCTGGCCGTCGACGGCACCGACCCCGACGACCTGTTCGAGATCCTCGCCGCCGAGGTGAAGGCCAAGAAGGCGGCCGCGGCCAAGGGGGCCCAGTTCTGGACCGACGCCGGCGGCTACTCGCCCACGATCGGCATCATCGGAACGGTGATGGGCCTGGTGCACGTGCTGGAGAACCTCTCCCAGCCCGCCAAGCTCGGCCACCTGATCGCCGCGGCCTTCCTGGCCACCCTCTGGGGGATCCTCTCCGCCAACGTGATGTTCCTGCCCTGGGGTAAGCGGATCAAGCTCTGCGTCACCAACGAGGCGAACCGGATGGAGATCATCATCGAGGGGGTGCTGGCGATCCAGGCCGGCTCCAACCCGCGGGTGGTCGCCACCAAGCTCAAGTCCAAGGTCGTCGCCGACGCTCCGGGAGCAGCGACGGACAAGGAAGCGGCGTGAGCGGGGGCGGGCACGGCGCGGGCACACGCCGCGCCCACGAGGAGGAGCACGAGGAGCACGAGAACCACGAGCGCTGGCTGGTCAGCTACGCCGACATGATGACCCTGCTGATGGTGCTGTTCATCGTGATGTTCGCGATCAGCCAGGTCGACCAGAAGAAGTTCATGGCCCTCAAGACCGGCCTGTCCGCCGGGTTCGGCGCCCCGGTCGCGATCCTGTCCGGAGGCGACCAGTTGCTCGACCCCGGCGGCGCGGTCGCCCCCGACAGCGTGAACCTGGCCGGTTCGGCGAAGGGCGACACCCGCACCGCCAACGAGAATCCGCAGGTCTCCCCGGAGAAGGTGGCCGAGATCGTGCGGGCCACCTCGCATGCCGCAGCGGCCAAGGAGGCGGCGAACCTGAAGCAGGCCCAGGAGGAGTTGAAGCGGGCGCTGCGGGAGGCTGGCCTGCCGAAGGGCGCCACCTTCAGGATCGACGAGCGGGGACTGGTGGTCACCATCGCCACCGACCAGGTGCTCTTCGACAGTGGCAGCGCCGCCCTGCGCTGGAAGGGCAAGCTGATCCTCGACGCGCTGACCCCCACCCTGACCAGACTGCCCAACAAGATCAGCGTCGACGGGCACACCGACTCGATCCCGATCCACACCGCCCGGTACCCCACGAACTGGGAACTGTCGACCGATCGGGCCACCGGCGTGCTGCGCTATCTGGGCTCCTCGATCCCGGTGGCGCGGATGTCGGCGACCGGGTTCGCCGACACCCGGCCGTTGCGGGCGGGCACCGGCGCCTCCGCGATGGCGGCCAACCGGCGGGTGGAGATCGTCGTCCAGGCCTCGGTCGACAACACCGCAGGACGCGCGATCGCCGAGGTCGCCAACCAGGTCGCCCACCCGAGCACACCCCTGGCCTCGACCCCCCGGACCACCCCGAGCCCCTCGCCCAGCGCCGTCCCGAGGGTCGCACCCGGGATCACGGTCACGGTGAAGGCCGGCGCGAAGGCCTCCACGAAGCCCTCCGCCAAGGCCGCGGCGAAGACCGGGGCCACCACCACGTCGGGTCACTAGAGGTCAAGAGAGCCCGCACAGCCACCGACGCAGTGATAGAGGTCTGCCCGATCCGAGGAGAACACGATGGCCGCCGACAAGGACGAGACGAAGGCCGACGAGGTCAAGGGCGGCGGCAAGAAGAAGCTGATCCTGATCGTCGCCGTGGTCGGCGTGGTCGCCGGCGCGGCGTTCTTCTTCCTGAAGCCGGGCGGCGCCGACGCCGCGGCCGCCGGCACGCCCAGCCCCTCGCCGTCCTTCGCCGCAGGCGCGGTGGTGACCCTGGACCCGATCACGATCAACCTGGCCGGGGGCCACTTCCTCAAGCTGGGCATGGCCCTGCAGACCGCCGCCGGGGCCGGGGAGGAGGTGTCCGGCGCCAAGGCGCTGGACGCCGCGATCGAGTTGTTCAGCAACAAGCCGCTCGACGAGGTCGCCGACGCCAAGGGCCGGGAGCACGCCAAGGCCGAGCTCGTGAAGGAGGTCGCCGAGCTCTACGAGGAGGAGGTCTACGACATCTACTTCACCGAGTTCGTGATGCAGTAGCACACGCTCAAGGCAGGCCGCGGTTCGGCCGATGCCTCCAGGTGTGAGCACCCCGGGAGCGGCAAGCAGCATGCGCCGCCGGCGCGGTGAGGCGCGCGCCTACGACTTCCGGCGTCCGGTGCGCCTGGCCCGGGAGCACGCCCACCTCCTGCGGGTGGCCATGCAGACCTTCGCCCGCCAGTCGACCACGGTGCTCACCACGAGCCTGCGCGCGGTCTGCCAGATCGGCACCCCGCTGATCGAGGAACTGAGCTACGACGAGTTCCTCTCCAGCATGCCCGAGCAGTCGGTGTGCGCGGTGATCTCGCTGGACCCCTGGCCCGGCAAGGCCCTGATGACCTTCGACCTGGCCACCCTGCTGACCATGGTCGACCACCAGCTGGGGGGAATGGGCAGCGAGCGCCAGCCCGACCGGCCGCTGACCGACATCGAGCAGGCGCTGCTGCGCCAGTTGCTCGGCCGGATGCTCAGCGAACTCAGCTACGCCCTCGAGCCGATCGCCAAAGGCGTTCGCCCGCAACTGGTGACGCTCGAGGCTGACGCGCGCTTCGTGCAGGCCGCCGCACCGACCGACCCGGTGGTGGTCGCCAACATGGACCTGACGGTCGGCACCCGGGAGAGCCAGATCGCGCTCTGCATGCCGTACGCCATGCTCGCCCCGGTGCTGGAGATCGCCACGCATCACGACAACCGGGACCAGGCGCTGGTCCGCTCCACCGCCGCGGCCCAGACCCAGCGCCGGCTCACCGAGGTGGACGTCGACGTCTCGGTGCGGTTCGAGCCGCTGCGCATGTCCTCCCAGGCGATCGGCCGGCTGGCCGTGGGTGATGTGGTCACCTTCGTCCACCGCACCACCGCGCCGCTGGCGGTGACCTCGGCCGCCACCGTGTTCGCCCATGCCATCCCCGGCGCCTCGGGCCGCACCCTCGCCGTCCTGATCGTCTCGGGGCGCTGAACCACCGTGAACCGACGCCCCCTGCCCCACCCCGCCCCAGCCCTCGAGGAGACACCGTGAGCTTCTCCGCCTCACCGCTCGTTCCCGGCCAGCAGGGCACGAGCACGGACGCCGACGCCTGGGCC